>JAJYNV010000138.1 GCA_021786135.1 Bacillota bacterium | reverse complement strand
CCAGCTTGCGCCGCTGCCAGTTGTCTCGTCCGCGTCCAGCACACGCTGGTCGGTGTCTAGGTCAGAGGGCCCTGAGGGCATTACCTGCTTCCGTAGCTTGCGGCCGGATCTGGCTGGTTCGACGTGGGTGCGGTCACGCCGGTCCCGTCGGCGTCTGGTGTTTGCCTGGGGGTGGGAGGGGCCGGGGGAGGGGCCGCAGTCATGGCTCCGGGAGCCGGCCCGGCCTGCTCGCCGAGCAGGAGGCCGCGGGTTCGAATCCCGCCATCCCGACCAGGTAGGAGCGTTGTGGATCTTGTTTCAAGATCGCGTGGGAGCCAAAGTGGGAGCCAGCGCTCTTCTGGTTCGTGTTAGGGTCGTGCTGTAATGCACACCACTAGCCGTCGCGGGAACGGTGAGGACTCGATCTACTACGACCACCGGGTCGGCACTGAGTGCTTAGACGCCCGGTCGCACAAGCCGTGCTCAGGCCGGTGGCGCGGAGTGGTGTCGCTGGGAGACGCGCCGGACGGCACGCGGCTGCGCCGGAAGGTAAGCGGCCGGACCCAGGCTGAGGTCAAGGACAAGCTCCGGGCGCTGCACGAGGAGCTGGCCAAGGGGCTGCACACCTCGCACACTTACACGGTCCGGCAGTGCGTGGACGACTGGCTGGTTAACGGGCTGGACGGCCGGTCGGCCAAGACGGTGTCCACGTACCGTGAGGTCCTGGACCCGCTGGTGGCGCTGATCGGTGCGGCCAAGCTGCGGACCCTCACTGCGCCACAGGTCCGGGCGGCGCTGGTGAAACTGTCGGCGGACCGGTCGACGCGGACGCTGCAGATCGCTTTGAACTCGCTGACGCGAGCGATCAGGCTGGCGGAGGCCAACGACCTCGTCGGCCGCAATGTAGCGGCACTGGTCAGCGTGCCGAGGGGGACCGCGGGACGGCCGTCGAAGTCGCTGACGCTGGCGCAGGCCCAGGCGCTGATGGCAGAGGCTCGGAAGTCCCGGCTGCATGCCTACATCGTGCTGTGCCTGATGACGGGATGCCGGACCGAGGAAGCGCGAGCGCTGCGGTGGGACCACGTGGATCTAGAAGGCGTGCCTGGTGCCGTACCCCCGGTGCCGCCGCATGTCGCGGTGTGGCGGTCGGTGCGCTCGCACGGGGATGTGAAGACGAATAAGTCGCGGCGGACGTTGCGGCTGCCGGTGGCGGCGGTTGACGCGCTGAAGGCGCATCGTGCCCGGCAGTCGCAAGAGCGGCTGATCGCCGGGGCGGCCTGGAAGGACAACGGCTTGGTGTTCGCCACGCAGCAGGGGAGGCCGCTTGATCCCTCGCACGTGCGGCGGGCCTTCAAGAAGATCTGCGAGGACGCGGGGATCGGCGGTGACTGGACGCCGCGGGAACTACGCCACACTTTCGTGTCGATCATGAGCGAGCAAGGCGTGCCAGTCGAGGAGATCGCTCACCTCGTCGGCCACAGCACGACGTCGACGACCGAAACAGTGTACCGGCAGGAACTACGTCCGGTGATCTCCACGGGCGCCGAGGTCATGGACAACGTGTTCAAGATCAGTTAAGCGATCGCCTTCGTCCGGAGCCGCGAGGGGCGGGTCGTCCGGCGGCGAGTTCTCACGAGCCGTTATAGCACCCCGCCGCTGGCGGCCTCCCAGTAGCTCGACGGTCTGACGCAACCCCATGATCGCAGTCACGGCACAGCTTCTGCAGCTTGACCCACTTCACGCTACTTGTGCAGATGGTGGCCTGTGATCCATGCGATGCTCAGCAACGTCTTACCTGCGTCAGGGACCTACGCGGATCGCGGACTGGACTTACAAGGCCGCGAAGGCGATCGGGGCATCCGGGCTCGGGTGGCAGGCCTGCTTGGCCCATGCCAGGCTTGGACAGCCTCATTAACAAAGGGAGCATTATGTACTCTGCCGAGATCAGCCGCGCGAACCCGACATGTTTCGTCTTCCTGATCGACCAGTCGGCATCGATGCTGGATTCGATCGGCGGCACTGCGCAGCGAAAGTGCGATGTGGTTGCTGACGCGCTCAATCGGCTGCTGTCGGAGCTGGCTATCAAATGCGCGAAGGAAGAGGGAGTCCGCGACTACTTCCACGTCTCCGTGATTGGATACGGCGCCAGCGTCGGCCCAGCACTCTCTGGTCAACTGGCGGGCAGGGACGTTGTGCCGCTCAGCGAAGTTGCTGCTGCACCCGCGCGGCTGGAAACGCGGATGAAGAAGATACCGGATGGCGCTGGAGGGCTCATCGACCAGGAGGTCAAGTTCCCGATCTGGGTCGACTCGGTGGCCACTAACGGAACGCCAATGTCAGGCGCACTAACCCGCGCTCACGGCATCGTGTCCAGCTGGCTGGCTGCGCATCCCGATTGCTTCCCGCCGGTCATCCTGAACCTCACCGACGGTGAGTCGACTGATGGCGACCCGAGTCCTGCTGCGAGCTCCGTGCGAGATCTCACTAGCACCGATGGCCCTGCACTCTTGTTCAACCTGCACGTTACTGATACCGCGACGACGCCGATAGTTTTCCCCGACAGTGAGCTGTCGCTGCCCAGTGACTATGCGAGAAGTCTGTTCCGCAACTCCAGCATGCTGCCAGTCGGCATGCAGAGCTATGCGAGACAACAGGGAATCCCGGCCCAGGAAGGCAGCCGTGGCTTCGTGTTCAACAGCGACATGAGCGCCATAGTTCAATTTCTGGACATCGGCACCAGAGCTTCCGACCTGCGGTGATCGGGGTGACGTGGGGATATGTGAGCGTCTTTTCGACGACGAAACGCGGATCGACTTCTTGCGAGTGCGAGGATGCATCCTGGGTCGGTCCGAAGGGCACCGACGTCGGCGATGTCGCCGGGCGATCCCTGCGAGTAGCCGTCGCTGATGGCGCGAGCGAGTCCCTGCTGGCGGGTAGGTGGGCGAGACAACTATGTGCCACATTCGGACAGGCTCCGAATGTCACGAGGTCTCGGAAGGCCTTCGCTACAACGTATCTCGCAGCGACTGAGAATTGGGCTCCTGAGCTCGAGCGCTACGTCACAGAGCGGCAGGAGCGCGGAGCGCCGATTCAGTGGTATGAGGAACCAGGGCTAGCCAGGGGCGCCTTCAGCACCCTGATCGTCATGGACGTCTTCAGGCCGAGAGACGGCCAGAGGCGCTGGAGAGCTGCCGCCCTAGGAGATTCATGCCTGTTTCTGGTCCGTGACGAGCGTCTCGTGACCAGCTTCCCAATCGAGGACATTGAACAGTTCACTAGCCGACCCGCGCTTCTGCCAAGCCGCTCGACTGACGCTGACCTCGTGATGCGCAATATGGCGCACTGTGCCTCCGAGTGGGCGCCCGGCGACAGCTTCTATATCGCGACAGATGCTCTAGCTGCTTGGTTCCTCCGCGCCGATCAGCGCGGTGATCGGCCTTGGGAGATACTACGTGATCTTGAAACCTCGGACTTCGGCATGGAATTCGAGGACTGGGTCAATCTGGAGCGGAGCCGGGGCGAGCTAAAAGACGATGATACTACCTTGATCCGCATCGACCTATTTTAGAGACCAATGAATAATCCAACACGATATCCGACTGGCGCAGACTATAGAGACGCCGTCTCTGCCCCCAATTCCTGCTTCGAGGACCCGGTCCTCCGAGGCGGCAGGCCGCTTATGGATGCTCTAGGTATGCCGAAGCCAATTAGCGGGAACTTTGCCACGGTGTTCAGGATCACTGGTGCCGATGGGCGGAACTGGGGCGTGAAGTGCTTCACGCATTATGTCGCGGATCAACAGATCCGTTATGAGCGAATCAGCGCCTGTATTAAAGGTCTGAGTTGTTCCTGGAATGTACCGTTCGATTATATTAGCCGCGGTATTCGCTGCATGGGCACATGGTATCCGGTATTGAGGATGGAGTGGATTGAGGCTAGCGCGCTGATCCCCTACATTGAGGCTCACCTTAGGCAGCCGACAGCGCTCGCAAAGTTGGCTGGTGAATTTGCGGCAATAGTGC
>JAJYNV010000222.1 GCA_021786135.1 Bacillota bacterium | reverse complement strand
TCCTAATAACTGGATTGGGAGGACAGTTTTTGTCCGCGACGCTCTCAAGGCTTTTCGCGACTACCCAGTACTCGGCGCCGGGGGCGGAGCCTGGGCGAGCTTCTACACCAAGTACCAGCGGGTTGGGTACACCTCGCGGCAGGTGCACTCCTTCCCCGTCCAAACCGCCGTAGAAAGCGGCGCCGTGGGCCTGGCGTTCCTCCTGCTCTTCCTGGGGGCCACCGGCGTGACCGCCTGGCGGGTACTGAGGGTTCGCCGGGGGGGCCAGGATCTGGCCGAGCCTGGGTGGCGTCACGCTCGATGCGATCGAAGATCTGGCGGGACTGCCCGCGCAAGCTGAACATAGCGCGGATTGAAGCGAAAGACCGGGCCACGGCCCGGTCTTTCGCTCTAGTCGCCGGTGGCAGGACGCGCCGCGGCCCTTCGCCGCGCGAGAAGCAGTGGCCAGGGCGCGAGCACGGACACCGCAAGCGGCAGCAGCGGTAGGGCGGCGAGCCCCACGGCGCTTACGAAGGCGCCGGAGATGGGGCCGCCGAGGGAGCATGCGAGCCCCTCCGCCGCATCGAATGCGCCCATGGCCGCACCGCCGCGGTCCGGGGCCGCCTGCGCGAAGGCAAGGCTCGCGGCGAGACGCAGGAAGCTGAAGGCGGGCACGCTGAAGACAATCGCGGCGAGCCAGACGCTCGGTGCGAGGTAGAGCGCGAGGTAGCTGACGAGGTACCAGAGCGATGTGACGAGAAGGACGCGTTCCGGGCCGATGCGGCGTGCGAGCCGGAGCGCGGGCATGTAGAGCCAGAGCCCGACGGCGGTGGTGCCGGCGAGTGTCAGGCTGTAGAGCCAGAGCGGGCCCCCGAGATCGGTCGTCAGATAGACGCCGTAGAACGAGAAAAAGACCTCGCCGGTCAGGAACTGCAACAGCACGCCGAAGAGCGGCAGCCACGCGCTGCGCCTGAGTGTTGGGCCCGTGCGCTGCGGATCCGCGGCTGGCGGCTTTGGAAACGCCCCCAGGCGGTGCGAGCCGAGAAGGCTCAGGACGCTGAGCGCCAGTGTTGCGACGCCCAGGAGCGCCAGCTGGTGGAAGAGTCCCACGCCCAGATACGAGCCGACGGCCGGGATGATGGCACCCGCGAGCCAGCCGCCAGCCTCGCCCTGCAGCGCGCGGGAGAGATGCGAGGAGCCGTCGGACAGCCGGAGGGTGTGCCACTTCGCGGCGGGTGAAAGCGCTGCGCCGAACACCCCGCCCACGGCCAGGGCAACCAGGATGGCCCCGATGCCGGGTGCGAAGGCCGTTCCTAGTTCCATCACGGCGTATCCGGCATAACCCACGGCGGCCACCTGCGCGACGTTGCCCATGCGATCGAGCAGGTGGCCCCAGATTGGCGCGAAGATGAGCTGCATCACGAAGGGCAGGGCATAGATCAGCCCGAAACCGAGGTAGAAGTGATTGCCCGAGCGTGCAAGGCTGAGTGGGACGTAGCTGATGAGTACGATCTGGCCGAAGGCACGGGCGAAGAGGGCCAGGGGAGAGAACCAGCCGAAGTTCGTTCGCGGCACCGATGCATGCTCCTTCGCGGGATGAAAGGCGTCCCGTCCCAGCTAAGCATATCGGCGCCCTGCCGTCAGCCCTCTTTGGTCAATGCCAGGGCCGGAGGCACGTCGCTCGGCGGTCGGGTGCAGGCCCGCCAGCGCGCTTGCGGTGGCCCCGCGCCTCAAGCGGACATCTTCTGACGCTCAGATGTGCAGCCCGCATTCGGTCTTCGTGAAGCCGGCCCAGCGGCCTGCGCGGGCATCCTCGCCCAGCGCGACGGCCCGGGTGCAGTGGACGCAGCCGATGCTGGGGTAGCCGCGCTCGTGCAGCGGGTTGTATGGCACGCCTTCGCTGCGCACGTAGGCCCAGACCTCTTCGTCGGACCAGCGCACGAGCGGGTTCACCTTGCAGAGATCATGGCGCTCATCGTGCTCGACCGCCCTCGTTCCCTCGCGCGTCGGTCCCTGCGCGCGCCGCAGTCCGGTCATCCAGGCGGTGTAGCCCTGTAGCGCACGACCGAGAGGAGCGACCTTGCGCAGCTTGCAGCAGAGATCCGGCTCCCGGGACCAGAGCGCTGCACCGTGCTGCTCCTCCTGCTGGGCCAGGGTGAGTTCCGGTGTGATGCGGCGCAGGCGGATCGGGTAGAGATCCTCGAACCGCTTCATGAGAGAGTAGGTTTCCGGGAAGAGCACGCCGGTATCAAGGCAGAACACGTCGAGGGGCCTTCTAGCGACATTGGCCGCCATGTGGATGAGCGCGACGTCTTCGAGTCCGAAGCTCGACGCGAGGGTCAGGCGGTCGCCGAATAGATCGCAAGCGGTCGCGACGATATCCTGCGGCGCAAGATCCTCCCAGGCGACGGCCATCTCGGCGATGCGATGGGGTTCCAGAGTCACGCGGTCGACCTCGCTTTCGCGGGCAATTCGGTCCGCCGGCTCCGCGCGCAGGAGGTGGCGTCCATCCGCCAACCTATGCCGCCGGGTCCGACGCGGTCCGCGCCCCTGCAGGGCCGCGCCCGACCGAGCGCGGGCACGCGCGCATGCGCCCTTGGGCGCCGCGGTGCTCTGCGGGGCGCCTGACGCGTGCCAGAGCATCAGGGGACGACAGGCAATCCTTTACGTGGCAACCGCACACTCCTATAGTGGCATGCGTAGTCAGCCGAGCCCGGCACGGCCGGGGCGGGGGAACCATGATGTCGGGGCGAAGCCGCATTGCGGCGGGGAATCTCCCACCTAGCCCGTCAGCTAACCTCGCAGGCTCAGGGGGGATGTGTCGGCAGGTGGGCGTAGAGGCAGGGCCGCAGGGAGGCCGCAAGGGACAGATCGAGAACGCCATCACAGGCGCGATGATCCACTACCAGGCGGGACTCACCGGACACGGCCCGACCGAGGCCAGGACCTACATCCTGGAGGACATGGTCATCGTCCGCTTCAAGGGCAGCCTGTCCCGCGTGGAACAGCACCTGGCGCAGCAGTCGGAGGGACGCAAGCTCATCAAGGAGATGCGCATCGTCCTGCGCGAAGGCAGCAGCGGGGACCTGCAGGACATAGTGGCCCAGGAGACGGGTTGTCGGGTGATCTCAAGTCATTCCGACATCTCGACGCGGACGGGGGAGCGGATCGAGATCTACGTGCTCGATCGCAATCTGGAACGGGAACTTCGGCGAAGGAGCGATTAGCCGGAGGGCAGCCGCAACGCGGGGGCCAGCCGGAGACTAGATCGACGCCGGGGCGCTTAGGCACCCTGGCGTCGCCATTTTTTGCTCGACGACGCGGGACGGGCAACCTAGAAACCGCCTGGAGGTGCGCAGATGGAGGATCTTGCGGGTCTTGCAGGGCTCGTGCTCTTTTTCGGGACTCTGATCTGGGTGGTCGCGCGCGCAGGAGGTGCCGAACGGTGATCGCAAGCGCCCTGCTCCTGATCCTCTCGGGGGCCCTGATGGCGTACCTCCTCTTCGCCATGCTGCATCCGGAACGCTTCTGAAAGGGGGAGACGTGTCGTGACGGTGCAAGGCTTCCTTGGCTTCGCGCTCTTCTTCCTCGTCCTCACCCTGCTGGCCGTGCCTACCGGCCGCTACATGTACCGCGTCTTCGAACTCGAGCCCACGTTCCTCGACAAGGTGATGGGCCCCTTCGAGCGCGGCATCTTCCGCCTCGCGGGCATCGACGAGACGCAGGGCATGACCTGGCGGCAGTACGCGATCGCCTTCCTGCTTTCGAACCTGATGATGGCGATCCCGGTCTACCTGATCCTGATGTTCCAGCAGTACCTGCCCTTCAACCCGGCGCACCTCGGCGCGGTGGCGCCCACGACGATCTTCAACACGGTGGCGAGCTTTGTCACCAATACCAACTGGCAGGTCTACTCGCCTGAACAGACGCTCAGCTATCTGAGCGAATTCGCCCTCGAGTTCCTGCAGTTCGCGACGCCGGCGGCCGGTCTCGTCGTGGCTGTCGCCTTCGTGCGCAGTTTCG
>JAJYNV010000032.1 GCA_021786135.1 Bacillota bacterium | reverse complement strand
GCTCTGGGGGTTGGGCCAGTCCGAACTGCGGCGGGTACTCTTCCCGGTCGGCGGGTACGAGAAGCCCGAGATCCGCAGCGTCGCGCAAGCGCTGGGGCTGCGGATCTGGGACAAGCCGGATTCGCAGGAGATCTGCTTCGTCGCGGGCGACTATCGGACACTCGTCGACGCGGGCCAGCCGCACGGCCGCTTCGTCGATCGCGGGGGGCACATCCTGGGTGAGAGTCCGCCCCTCAGCCACTTCACGGTCGGGCAGCGGCGCGGCATCGGCATTGCAGCCGAGCGTCCCTATTACGTGCTCGAGCTCAGATCGGGCGAAAACACCGTGGTGATCGGTCACCGCGAAGAACTTGAAGGCTTCGGCTGCGTCGTCGAGGATGTTCATTTCGTCTCGGACCAGTGGCCAGAGGCACCGTTTGACTGCACCGTGCGCATCCGGGCCCACGGCAGGGAGGCGGCGGCAAGGGTGCTGCCGCGCGGAGCGCGACAGGTGGAGGTCGCGTTCTCTGAACCGCAGACAGCGATCGCCCCAGGCCAGTCCGCCGTGTTCTACCAAGGTGATGACTGCCTGGGCGGCGGCATCATCCGGGAAGCTATCTAGTCGGGGCCAGCCCCAAATTTCGCATCGAACATATGTGCGCAAGACGCCGTCCCAGCGGGCGGCGTCTTGCATTGGCGCGGCAGAGGCCCGGGCTGCGTGCCAAGACTTCCCCGGCGAGGGCCGCGGATCCCTCGACAGCACGGCGGCCATTTTCTTTACCAGGCAACGATCGCACAACTGTATTGCGTCGCCCAGGTCTGCGGAAACTCATAACGGGGGTGACGCAGTTGCTCGCACGAGAACTGATCGGTCACGGCGTGCGCGACGAGCGCGGCCACCGCATCGGCCATGTCCAGGACATCGGCTTTGGCGACGGCCGCATCAGGAGCCTGCGCACGGAGCGCGGTACCTACGCCGTACTCCGCCGCGTCGGCGACCGCCTCGTCGCGGGGCAGGCCACCCAGTCGAGCGACGCATTCCTGCGCGAAGGTCCCTTGGTCGACCGACGAGGCAAGTGGCGCGTCTACGACCTGGTGCTCTCGGAGG
The DNA here is from genome assembly GCA_021786135.1 of Bacillota bacterium. GTDB lineage: Bacteria > Bacillota > Sulfobacillia > JAJZYS01 > JAJYTV01 > JAJZQO01. Next base: position 2,915 of record JAJYNV010000032.1, on the reverse strand, counting down.
GGCTCGAGACACCGCTCTATGTCATCTCGTGCGGTCTCTGGCACGACGTCGTGCATGGGCGCGAACTGGTGCCGGCGTGCCGCGTCGCGTCGCCGAGGTCCGGCCATGGTCTGCCCTAGCTGCGGCAGCCGGGCGACCGGGCAGGTCGGCCCGGAGCAGTTCTACTGTTGGGACTGCTGCATCGAGTGGCAGGCCTCGCCGACGGGCAGTCAGCTCTTCCTCATCGGCGAGGAGGGCGATCTCATTCCCATGGAGCAGTCGGAGGAAGGAGGGTGAGTTCATGGGCCGGTACATGCGCGGACTCATAACAGGAGGGCTCCTGGCGGCAGGCGCCGTGATGTGGATGCAGCGCCGCGGCCAGCGTCGCCGCTGGCTGCGCCTCGGGGCCCGCGCCGCGGCGAACGCGGCGCAGGAGGGAAGGCACCTAATTGCGCGCGCGACGCGCTAGGAACCTCTGGTTCGCGGCCGCGGCGGGCGTAGCTGCCGCGGCCGTTCTCTGGCTTGCGCGCGGCTTCCTGCTGCCGATCCTGCTGGCGGGTGCCCTCGCCTACGTCCTCAGCGCCCCGGTGCGGTTCCTCGTCGCGCGGGGCGTGGCACGGCACCGGGCGGTTCAGGGCATCTTCTTCACGGCTCTCCTCCTGATGGTGCTGACGGGCATCTGGGTGGTGCCCGAACTCGGGCGCGAATCGAGCCACCTCCTGCGCCAGCTGCCGCAAATCGGCCATAGCCTCGACATGTTGATACAGGACTACGATCGCCTGTCCCGGAGCGGAGCATGGCCCGAGACCTACCGGCGCGCGGGCGACGCCTTCATCGCCGCCGTTGAGCAGAGAGTGGTCGGGGGACTGCATGGGCTGGCGCAGGGGCTGCTCGGGGCCGCGCCGATGCTGCTGGCGCTCGGCGTCGCACCCTGGATCGGCTACTACTTCCTGCGCGACGCGCCACGCATCCGCAGGGCACTCATGAACCTCCTGCCTCCCAAGTCGCAGTACGAGGCGGAGGCCTGGCTCGACGCTGTGGATCGCGTGCTTTCGGGCTACCTCAGGGGACAGTTCGTCGTGGCGGCTGTCGTCGGGGTCATGTCCTTCAGCGTCATGACGGCATTCGGCCTGGGCTACGGCGTGACTGTCGGCCTCGTCGCCGGCCTCACCGACATGGTGCCGTTCGTCGGGCCGCTGCTCGGCGCGCTACCCGCGGTGGCGATCGCGTCAGGGCGCTCCCTGGCGACAGCCGGCTGGGTAGCGGTCTCCTTCGTTCTCATACACGAGACGGAGGGCAACTTTCTCGCGCCCTGGCTGGTGGGTGAGCAGATGGGGCTCCATCCCGTGCTGATCGTCAGCGCGCTCTTCATCGGCGGCGACCTCGCGGGTGTCCCGGGACTCCTCCTGGCCGCTCCCGTCACGGGCATCGCCGTCGCGACGGTCCGACTCCTCGCCCGCCGGCTCCTCATGCCGCGGCCCCTGCGCTAACGCCACCGGGTTGGGTGGCGGTATACTGGGAGCAAATTGTCCGAGGAGGAAACCGCCTTGCTGTCCGCGGAAGTCCGTGCCGCTTATCTCGAATTCTTCAAGGAGCGTGGCCACGCCATCGTGGAGAGCGCTTCGCTCGTCCCGGTCGGCGATCCGACGCTCCTCTTCACGAATGCCGGCATGGTCCAGTTCAAGGACGTCTTCCTCGGCCGCGAGCAGCGCCCCTATCGACGTGCGACGACGGCGCAGCGCTGCATGCGCGTCAGCGGGAAGCACAACGACCTGGACCAGGTCGGACGGACCCTGCGCCACCACACGTTCTTCGAGATGCTCGGCAACTTCAGCTTCGGCGACTATTTCAAGCGCGAGGCGATGGGGTTCGCCTACGAGCTTCTGATAGAGCGCCTCGGCATCCAGAAGGATCGGATCTACTACTCTGTCTACGAGCAGGACGATGAGGCGTTCGCTCTCTGGCAGGAAGTGACCGGCGTCGGTCCCGAGCGCATCGGCCGCTTCGGCGAGAAGGACAACTTCTGGTCGATGGGCGATACCGGCCCCTGCGGCCCGACCGCGGAGATCTTCTATGACCGCGGCGCGGAGCACGCCTGCGGCCCGGACTGCGACTTCGTGACCTGCGGCTGCGACCGCTACCTCGAGATCTGGAACCTCGTCTTCATGCAGTTCGACCGGGACAAGGACGGCAATCTCACGCCGCTGCCGCGTCCCTCGATCGACACCGGCATGGGCCTAGAACGAGTCGTCTCGGTGCTCCAGGGCGTCCCGAGCAACTGGGACACTGATCTTTTCCAGGGGATCATCGGCGAGATCGCGCGCATGAGCGGCAAGACCTACGACCGCGGTGACGCTGGCTTCCCGTTCCGCGTCATCGCGGACCACCTCAGGGCCGCCGCCTTCCTCATCGTCGACGGTGTGCTGCCGGACAACGAGGGCCGGGGCTACGTCCTGCGCCGCATCATCCGCCGCGCCGTTCGCATGGGGCGCGGGCTCGGGCTGAAGAGCCCCTTTCTGCCCGATCTCCTGCCTGCTCTCATCGCCTCGCTCGGTGAAGCCTATCCCGAGCTCGCGGAACGCCAGGAGAGTGTCACGGTGGCTCTCGCGGCCGAGGAGGAGCGTTTCGCGCAGACGCTCGAGGATGGCGGTCGCATCCTGGAGCAGCAGATCAGGGCCGCCGAGGGTGGCGTGTTCCCAGGCAGCGCCGCATTCCTGCTCTACGACACCTACGGCTTCCCGATCGAGCTGACGGAGGAGATCGTGGCCCAGGAAGGCCTCAGGCTCGATCGCGCCGGGTTCGACGAGGAACTGGGCCGACAGCGCGCACGCGCGCGTGCCGCCCGCGGACAGCGGGAGGGGGAACTTGCCGCGATCGCGGCTCAGACGAGCGACCGCCCGGCGACGGAGTTCACAGGCTATCTGGAGTTCGAGGGC
>JAJYNV010000214.1 GCA_021786135.1 Bacillota bacterium | reverse complement strand
ACGCCTCTGGCCTGCCGTCCCATGGAGCGGACGTCCTGCTCGCTGAAGCGGATGGCCATGCCCTGGCGCGTGACCAGCACGACCTCTTCCTCGCCTGTGGTGTGATGTACGCCAATCAGGGCGTCCTGGTCGTCTAGTCCGATGGCGATCAGCCCGTTGGCGCGGATCGAGGCATAGTCGTCGATCGGCGTCTTCTTGACCGTGCCGAAGCGGGTGATCATGAAGAGGTAGCCCTCGTCCTGCCCGCCCGAAAGGGTGATCGTGGCGGTGATCTGCTCATCGCTCGCCAGGTTGACGAGGTTCACGGCCGCCGTGCCGCGCGCCGTGCGCCCTGCCTCGGGTACCTCGTGGACCTTGACGCGGTAGACGCGGCCGCGGTCCGTGAAGAAGAGCAGCCAGTAATGGGTGCGCGTCGCGAAGATGCGCTCGACGAAGTCCTCCGCCTTTGTGCCCGTACCGGTGATCCCGCGCCCGCCGCGGTGCTGGGCACGGTACACGTCGACCGGCTGGCGCTTGACGTAGCCCTGGTGCGTCACGGTGACGACGCAGGCCTCGTCCGCGATCAGGTCCTCGTCAAGCAAGTCCCCCGTGGCCTGCACGATCTGCGTGCGGCGCTCGTCGGCGTACTTGCGCCTCACCTCGCTGAGCTCCTGCTTGATCACGTCGAGCAGCATCTGCTCGGAGGAGAGCAGGGCGTTCAGGTAGGCAATCGCCTTCTGGAGTTCCTCGAACTCTTCGTCGATCTTCGAGCGCTCGAGCTGCGTCAGGCGCTGCAGGCGCAGGTCCAGGATGGCTTGCGCCTGGCGTTCGGAGAGGCTGAAGCTCTCCATCAGGCTGTTCCTCGCGGTCTCGGCGTCGCGCGATGCGCGGATGAGGGCGATGACCGCGTCGAGGTGATCGAGTGCGATGCGCAGTCCGAGCAGGATGTGCGCCCGATCCTCCGCCTTGCGCAGTTCGTAGCGGGAGCGCCGGGTGATCACCTCGCGCTGGTGGCGCAGATACACCTCGAGGATGTCCTTCAGCCGCAGGAGCCTCGGCTGCGCGTCGACAAGTGCGAGCATGATCGCGCCGAAGTTCTGCTGCAGTGGCGTATGCTTGTAGAGTTGGTTCAGGAGCACCTTGGGGTTCTGGTCGCGGCGCACCTCGATGGCGATGCGCATGCCGGTACGGTCCGACTCGTCGCGCAGATCGGTGATACCGTCGATCTTCTTCTCGCGGACGAGCTCGGCGATGCGCTCGATGAGCCGGGCCTTGTTCACCTGGTACGGCAGCTCGGTGACGACGATGCGGGACCTGCCCTGGTGCACCTCGATCTCGGCGACCGCCCGCTGGATGATCGAGCCCCGGCCCGTCTCGTACATCTCCCGAATGCCCTGGTGGCCGAGGATCAGGGCGCCCGTCGGAAAGTCCGGGCCCTTGATGTACTCCATCAGGTCGCGGTTGGTGGCGTCCGGATGATCGATCAGATGGATGACGCCGTCGATCGTCTCGCCGAGGTTGTGCGGCGGGATGTTCGTCGCCATGCCGACAGCGATGCCGGAGGAACCGTTGACGAGAAGGTTCGGGAAGCGCGCCGGCAGGACGACCGGCTCCTCGAACTCCTCCGAGAAGTTGGGGCGGAAGTCGACGGTCTCCTTGTCGAGATCGCGCAAGAGCTCCTGCGCGATGCGGGTCAGGCGCACCTCCGTGTAGCGGGAGGCGGCCGGGGGGTCGCCGTCGACCGAGCCGAAGTTGCCGTGGCCATCGACGAGCAGCATGCGCATGGAGAAGTCCTGCGCAAGGCGGACCATCGCGTCATAGACGGCCATGTCGCCGTGTGGGTGGTAGCGTCCGAGTACATCGCCGACGACGCGCGCCGACTTCTTGTAGGGCTTGTCCGGGGTGTTTCCGGCCTCGTGCATGGCAAAGAGGACGCGCCGGTGCACGGGCTTAAGTCCGTCCCGCGCGTCAGGGAGTGCCCGCGAGACGATGACGCTCATCGCATAGTCGATGTAGCTGCGCTGCATCTCCTGCGAGATGTCGACCGGGAGGACGTTCCCGATGCTCTGCGACAATCAGTTCCCTCCACTGTAGGCACGCAAAAAAATGGGGACACGCCCCAGACCGTTCCTAGCATACCGTTACGTCCCCGCAGTGTCCAGGCGGGCGGTTGGACTGGGTGCAGGCGGCAACGCTAGAATGCTCACCAAGGGCTACCTTCGATCCGCCGGGGAAACGGGAGGCGACTGATGGCGCACCAGCACGGGCATGGTCATGACGCGCACGGGCGCGAGGCCGGGGAGCACTTCCTGCGCGCCGCCTTCACCCTGTCGCTGCTCATCCTGCTCATGGAGGCGGTCGGCGGGTTTCTTGCGCACAGCCTCGGCCTCCTTGGCGACGCGGGGCATGTCCTGACGGACGTTCTGGCGCTCGGCGCCTCCCTCTTCTCGGCGCGCCTCGAGCGTCGGCCGGCCCAGGGACGGTGGAGCTACGGCTTCTCCCGGGCCGGCATCCTCGCGGCTCTCTTCAACGCCTCGACCCTGCTGCTCGTTTCGGGAGCCATCGTCGTCGAGGCGATCGGACGCCTCCTGCACCCGGTGGCCGTGCAGGGCATGATCGTCTGGGCGGTAGCTCTGCTGGGTCTCCTGGGCAACCTCTACATCGGACTGCGGCTGCACGGTGGGCACAGCCATGAAAGCCTCAACGTGCGCAGCGCCTGGCTCCATGTGATGACCGATGCCGCAGCCTCCGGCACCGTGCTCCTGGCCGGAGTCGTCATCGCAGTGACCGGCTGGCGCATCGCCGATCCGCTCGCGTCGATCATCGTCTCCCTGCTGATCGTACGCTTCGCCTGGGGCATTCTCGCGGAGACCGTAGGGATCCTGATGGAGGCCACGCCGGACGACGTGGACCTCGACGCACTCTGCCAGGCGATCGAGTCTGACGGCCTGGTGCGCTCATGCCACCACCTGCACGTCTGGAGCATCGGCAGTGGCGAGAGGGCGCTCTCGGCGCACCTTGCCGTTGCGGAGATGCGCCTTGGCGATACCACGGCTGTGATCGCACGGGCTTCCGGTGTCCTCGCAGAACGTTTCGGCATCGCGCATTGCACGTTCCAGGTGGAAAGTCAGGACCACCCCTGCGGGGATGGCGACTGCCTATCATAGGCTCTGGGATAGGAGTCGAAATGTGTACAGCGAACTATGAGCGACGATAATCGTAGAGACGCAATCTGACGCCCTAATGGCAGGAGGCCTATGTCCATTCCATCCGAACCTACACCAGGCGACTGGGAAAGGCTGTACCAGGCAGCCGACAGCTTCAGGACGCTTGCCCCCTGGGACTACATGGCCGACACAGATCTCTTTGCGGTCGTGGATCCCGAGAGTGGTCGTACGGGCTACTGCTCGATCTTCGGCGCGGGTGGCGCGATTTTCGGCCTTGCCGTCTTCCTCGGGGCCCGTGGCTTTGAGACCTTCAGTGTCCAGGCCTCCAGCCAGGAGGAGGACCTTTCTCAGGCAGACCCGACAGAACTCATGGAACGCCTGCCCTATGCGATCATGGCGACGTTCGAGGACAAAGCGGATCTCGAACCAAAGGATGCAGCGAAGATCGCGCAGCTCGGCCAGCGTTATTCGGCCGGCAAGGCGTGGCCGATGTTTCGCCTTCATGAGCCAGGCTACGCGCCGTGGTACCTGGAGGATGGCGGCGATGTTCGGTTCCTCGCCTTTATGCTCACGCAGGCACAAGATGTCGTACGGCGGTTCAAGGCAAACCCGGACCTTCTGACACCGAGTGATCCCTCGCAACCGATCTTCATGCGCCTTGAGCGCGAGGGCATCATGGTGGATACCTGGGCGGAAGTGCCCTCCCAGGAACCGGCCCGCTACCCGGTGCTCGACATGGACGAGCTCGTACAGCGCGTCCGTTATCAGAAACCCCAGAAGACAGCCAGCACCTGGGAAGTGGACTACTTCTACCTGCCTCGGTTGGTAGCGGGGGAGGAGTCCAGACGCCCAGAATTCCCGCGTGTCGTGCTCTGCATGGATCGAAGCCTGGA
>JAJYNV010000313.1 GCA_021786135.1 Bacillota bacterium | reverse complement strand
GTCTGGCGAGCTCCCGCAAGGTCCAGCTGTCCCTCTCTCCGAGCGCCGCCTCGATGTCCCTCAGCATGCCCAGCGCTCCCTTCAGGCGGCGAACCCCAGCAGGCAGCCGATCCTCTCGACCAGGAGTCCAACGGCGAACGCGACCACGACGTTCACGGCCACACCGAGGGCGGCCCAACCCCAGCCGCCCGACTCGCGGCGCATCTGCACGACCGTCGAGAGACAGGGGACGTAGAGCATGTAGACCACGAGATAGGTAAAGGCGACGAGCGGCGTCATGGCCCCTGTCAGGGCATGCGCGAGGGACTCGTAGCCGGCCCCCGAGCCGTAGAGTACCCCGAGCGTCGAGAGCGTGGTCTCCTTCGCGACGAAGCCGAACAGGATCGCGACCATCAGGCGCCAGTCGAAGCCGAAGTGGCTGCCCACGCCCGCCGCCAGCGCGTGTCCGATCATGGCGGCGTAGGAGCGGTCGAGCGGCTGGCCAGAGGGAAAGTAGGTGAGAGCCCAGATGGCGATCGTGGCCCAGATCAGAAACCACCAGATCCGACTGAGGAAGAGCCAGACCCGATGCCACGTAGCGAGGAGCACGGTGCGCAGGGAAGGCCAATGGTAGCGCGGCAGCTCCAGGACGAGCGGAGCGGGATCGGTCGGCAGGACCGTGTGACGGTAGATCGACGCAACCAGTGCCAGGATGACAAGGCTGACGGCGATCAACCCGATCATGGCCACAGCCCCGGCTGCCCCTGGGAAGAAGGCCGCCGTCATCACGGCCATCACGCCGAGCCGCGCATTGCATGGTATGAAGGGGATCACGAGGTTCGCGAGCAGGCGGTCGCGCGGGTTCTCCATGACCCTGGTCGCGGCCATGGCGGGAACATTGCAACCGAACGCCGAGACGAGCGCGAAAAAGCCCTTGCCGTGCAGCCCGATCAGCTGCATGAACCGATCCACCAGGAGCGACGCCCGCGCCATGTAGCCCGTGTCCTGGAGAAACTGGTAGACCGCGAAGAAGACCGCCATGTAGGGCACGAACGAGAGGACGGCGCCAACGCCTGGGAAGATGCCGGAGAGCACCAGGCTGCGCAAGGCGCCTGGCGCGCCTGCCGCGCCAAGCGCGGCCGCGGACACTTTGCCGAGGCGGACGATGACGCGGTCGATCGCCTGCGAGAGCGGTGCGCTCGCGACGAAGGCCAGCCAGAACCCGGCCGAGAAGACGCCCGCCATGATGGCGTAGCCCCATAGGCTGTGCAGAAGGAGCCTGTCGATCGCCTCGGTCCGGTCGCCCCGCCAGCGGCGGCGGCGCCGCAGGCAGGCGCCGAGGATGTCGGCGATCAGGGAGTAGCGGCTGTCGGCCAGAAGCAGGGCGAATTCCTCCTGCCGCTCCTCGAGGCTCGTTTTGGCGCCTGTGGCCGGCTGCGGTCCGCCGCCTCCCGTAGCGGCTCCTGCCTCGCGTGCGGCGAGCGCCCGTGCGAAGTCCAGGACTTCGCGACCGCGCGGCAGAGCAGCCACCGTACGGGCGATCTCGCCATCGCCCTGGAGAAGCTGCAGCGCCACCCACGCGGGCCGGTATGGCAGCGCGGCGCCGAGCGCCGTGAGCCGCCTGGTGAGAGGCTCCAGCTCCGCGCGCCGCATTGCGTCCGGATAGTGCGTCACGGCGGTTGACGCCTGAAGCTCCGTCCGCCCTGCTACGGCCGTCGACGCGGCGATCAGGCGGCCAAGGCCGCTCGAGCGCGACGCGACCGTCGGCACCACGGGCACCCCAAGCCTCTCGGCGAGGAGGCTTGCATCGACCGCAATCCCTTCGCGCCGCGCCGCATCCATCATGTTCAGCGCCACGACGACTTTGGACGTGTACTCGATCAGTTCGAGGACGAGATAGAGGTTGCGCTCGAGCCGCGCGGCGTCCACCACCACGATGACCGCGTCGTAGGTCTGGTGCAGGAGGAAATCCCGGGTGACCTGCTCCTCCTGCGAGTAGGCTTCAAGCGCGTAGGTGCCCGGCAGATCGACGAGCTCGAGCTCTACGCCGCCCTGCGCAGGTACCCTGCCGGTGACTACGTCCACCGTGGTGCCTGGCCAATTCGCGACCTCCTGCCTCCGGCCTGTCAAGGCATTGAAGAGCGTCGTCTTGCCGACGTTCGGGTTTCCCGCCAGGACGACACGCATCGGGCGACCTCCCATTACGCGCGCTGCGCAGGAATCTCACGCCTCACCGTGACCGTGATCTCTCGCGCGTCCTCTAAGCGCAGCGCGAGGCAGGTGCCGCGCACCTCGATTTCGATCGGGCCGCCGATCGGCATCCGCCGCAAGATGCGCACAAGGCTGCGCGGGGTGATGCCCAGCGCGAGCATGCGCCGGCGGAAGGCAGGATGACCGAAGACGGCACGCACCTCCGCCTCCGTGGCCACCGGAAGGTCGCTAAGGCGCAGCGTGCAAACCATCTGCTCACTCGTTTCGACAGTCGGCTGGTTTCCATGGGGCTAAGAGAGTCTATGCCGAGCAGGTCTCCGCTAGGTTCAATGGGCAAAGGGATGTCCCGCCCCCTCCACACGCGGAGGCTGCGGGACATCCCTATAGGCACAGGCACTGGGCGGATGCTGCGGGCAAGGCTTTCTTCCGGCCTTCCGCGACGCCCGGGAGCTATCAGGGCCGCACGGCGACGAGCACGGTGCGCGACTTCACGAAGTGGAGGCCGTCCGCCTCTTCATGAATCCCGAGGGCTTCGTGCTCCGCAGGGCTTGCCGCGCCAAGGATCCCTGCGACCACGCCGAGGTCGACCTCGGCCGGCGAGACCGGAGCCAGCCAGCGATCGAGGGCATAATCCTCCCGTTCGATCTCGAGCGCCTCCACCCTGAAACCTGCCGCCTCCACCGCCTTGCGCCAACCTTGCGGCGAGAGCGCTCTGCGGTGCGACTTGTCGCGCAAGCGCTCGATGCGGTTGAGGAGATCGATCACCGCATCGTCGGCCGTCATGTCCGAGATGCCCAGCCTGCCGCCTGATGCGAGCAGCCGATACGCCTCGCTCAGGAAGCCGGGGATGTCCGGGAAGTGGTGCGCCGCCCGACGGCAGGTCGCCAGGGTGAACGAGAGGTCCGGTAGCGGGATCGCCACGGCATCGGCCACCAACGTCTCGATCCCGAGTCCCCGTTCGGCGGCGAGACCTTTCGCCTCGTCCAGCATCTCGCGCGTGAAGTCGACGAGCACGGCGCCGGCGATGAGCGGCCTGAGGTGCAGTGCCGTGTGCCCTGTCCCCGCGGCGATGTCCACCAGCCGGTCCTGGGGCTGCGGATGCAGGAGCTGTGTGAGCATCTCGAGGTCCTTGCCTGTCTTGTGGCTCTGGCTCACCGTATACCCGCTCGCGTGTCGCGCGAAGAAGTCCTGCACGTCATTCGGCACCTGTCCACACCTCCCATGTGAGGGTACCAATCGTCGCATGCCCGTGGTCATCGGGAATCGGCATGGCCGCCATTCCAAGTCTCGGGGTCTAGCGCCTGCTGCGGCCCTCGTCCCCGACTTCTCGAGATCCCTCGCTAGGCTCTTCGTGCACCGCTTCTCCGCCCATCTGCCGCCGACGTCCACGATGGCTGGGAATGCTGCGCTCCTATCCGCACTCCTTGTGAATGACGCGCGGTCGCTTCGCACGGTCTGCCTGGGTTGAGCACGGGCAGGCCCTCTTCCACGGCGGCTTGCAGCGCCTTGCGCGTGACCGCGTGGACGTACCCCACAGTCGCGGGTCGGCCCACGCCTGCGCTCCGGCTTTTCGCTCGAAGGTGGCCGCCCGTTACCGCCACTTGCCGGGCTTGTCGGGATCGGGATAGCGCCTAACGGCCTGCTACCCTCGCCCTTTGGCACGGCGGTCGCGGATCGTAGCGGACGGGCGGCGAGGCATCCCTACAGTGCCTTTCGTTCAAGGCTCTGGATACGCTGCTCGTGGTCCTCCAGCTTGCTGTCGAGGGTTTCTTGATCGCCTGCACGCCCTCCCAGACTAGGTCCACCTTGTTGTCGACCTGTTCGATCAAGACGCGGGCCTGCACGTGGAGGTGTT
>JAJYNV010000423.1 GCA_021786135.1 Bacillota bacterium | reverse complement strand
ACTAGATGCCGCGGCGGTGAGCGCCGCTTTTGCAAGGAATATTTCCCTATTGACAGCGGACGTGCCGCCTGATACCTTCTATCCACATTGAATACCCCGCGAAATGGCAAACGGCCCGAAAGGGTCGGACGCAAAGCTACGGGTCTAAGGCCAAAGTGGGCTATGATCGCCGGGCTGCCGAAGGGAGAAGGTTTGACCTCCCGATGGCTATCGGGAGGCCTATTAACTTTTCGGGGGCGGGGGAAGGAGGGCACCATGTTGATGGCCGTGTCTCAGTGCTCGAGCTTCCTGCGCCGCCTGCGTGCTACCGAGGGCCAGAGTATGGTCGAGTATGCCCTGATCATCGCGCTCGTCGCCGTTTTTGTGGTCGGTGCCGTGGTGTTTCTGGGGCATGGCATCAGCAACATCTTCGACAGCATCACCGGCAGTCTCTAACCCGATGCGGGCGCGACGCCGCCCGTGGCTCTCCGACCGGAAGGGTCAGGCGGCAGTGGAGCTTGCCCTGATCCTTCCGGTTCTTGTCCTCCTTCTGCTCGGCATGCTGCAGGTGGGCATCGTGCTGCAGGACTATCTCCAGCTGCAGCAGGCGGTGGAGCAGGGGGCCCGCGCAGCGAGCCTCGGCGCGGCCGACGCGACGATCCAGCAGACGGTGGACAGCGCGGCCCCCAGCCTGAGCCCCTCCGCCCTCACCGTGACCGTGAGCCCGGCCGCCGCTGAACGGCAGTCCGGGACCGAAATCACCGTGCAGGGCTCGTACGGCATCAGCATCAGCATTCCCCTGCTCACTCCGCTCATCGGAGGGCAGCTTGAGATTTCGAGCCAGTCGGTCATGCGTATGGAGTGATCGCTCATGCCAAGGCTGCGTGCGGAGAGCGGTCAGGCTACGGTGCTGTTCGCCCTTGCGGCGGTCGCCCTGCTTTCGGTGGCGTCGCTGTCGCTCGACGCAGGTCGGGCGTACATCACGACGCAGCAGCTCAAGTCCGCCGCGGACGCAGCGGCTCTCGCCGGCGGACAGGATCTCCCGTCCGATCCGACAGCCGCCGTCTCGGTCGCAATGACCACCGCCGCGGAGAACGGCGTGCCGTCGCAGGACGTCTCGGTGCAGATCAATGCACAGGACAACATCATCACCGTGACGACCCGTGGCGACATCCCGTACTACTTCGCGTCCCTCTTCGGCATCGACCGGGGCTCGTTCCAGGAGACGTCCGCAGTGGAGGTCGGACCGATCTCTGAGGTCACGGGCGCAATGCCGCTCGGAGTCGTCTGGAGCGACTTTGTGCCTGGCCAGACGTACGTCCTCAAGGATGGCGGCGGCTCCGGCAGCGACGGCAACTACGGCATTCTCGCCCTTGGCGGCCCCGGCGCCGACATCTACAGCCAGAATCTCGCGAACGGCTATGGTGCGCCGCTCACGGTCGGCGCGGCGCTGGAGACCCAGACGGGCACTATTGAGGGAAAGACGGAGGACGGGCTCTCGGCACGTGTGGCTGCCGGGGCCGGTTACTCCTGGCAGACGATACCCCTGACCTCGCCAGCGGTGGTGGATCTTCCGATCATCTCTGCGCCATGCAATGGCAAGTCGGAGGTCACGATTCTCGGCTTCGCGGCCTTCTTTCTGACTTCGGTCGGCTGCAAAGGCGAGGTCCAGGGCGTGTTCCTCGACGCGGTCACGTCAGGGCAGTTCGGCCAGGGCCAGAGCTACGGCCTCCAGGCGGAAAGGCTGATCGAATGACGCGGCGTAGACTCTTGCGCGTGATCGTACCGCTGTTCGTCGCACTCCTGCTCACGCTCGTCGTCGCCAAGGCGACCGCAAAGCCGACGCCCCGCCGGGTGCCGCTCCTGGTGGCGGCCACGGCGGTCCCGGCGGGCAGCGTCCTCTCAGGATCGGATCTGAGGCTGCAGGAGGTCTCCCCGTCGGCGATCCTGCCCGGCAGCATGACGAGCCTGGGCGCGGCCGTGGGCCAGGTGACCAGAGTGGGCTTGAGCGCCGGCTCGCCGGTGCTCACGGACGAGATCGAGCCCGAGACCAGCGCCGGCCTCGCCTACCAGATTCCGCGGGGGCAACGCGCACTGACGCTCGCCGTCAACGGTGTCTCCGGCGTTGCGGGCAACCTGACGGCCGGCGCCCGCGTCGACGTGCTTTTGACCATCAGCGCCCAGACAGCCCAGGCGGGGCAGAGCGCCGCGCCCGCGGAGAGCACGATCATCGTGCCCGACGTGGCGGTCCTCTCGACAGGACTCGCGGGCAGCGGCGCCGGCGGATCAGGCTACGCGCTCGTCACGCTTGCGGTGACGCCCAAAGACGCTGCGACGATCGCGCTCGGAGAGCAGCAGGGCACGCTTCTCCTGCTGCTGCGGCCGCCGGGTGACCAGGCGACGCCTTCCGTGCAGATCCGCGTGGGAGGGATTGTGCCATGAGCCTCGAGCGGGAAGCGCGGCTCCTGCTGATGGCGCCTTCGCACAGGCGCGAAGGGCTGCTCGACGTGCTGAAAGAGGTCGGCGCGGTGCGCGAAGCGGATACGCCGGCGCGCGTGCGGGCCTTCGCCCGTCAGGAGCGTCCCGATCTCGTGGTGCTGCACCTGGACGCGGATCCTGAATGCCTTGCCCTCTGCGCGGAACTCGATCAGTCCTACGGCGTGCGCGTGCTGGTGGTCGGGCGGGAGGCGGGCGTCGAGGCGCTGCGCGCCGCGATGCAGGCCGGGGCCCGGGACTATCTCGCGGATCCCGTGCCGCCGGGGGAACTGCGATCGGCGGTGGCGCGCCTGGCGCAGGTGGAGCGCAGGGTCAGGCGAGGTCACGTCATCACGGTGTTCGGCACGAAGGGCGGCGTGGGCAAATCCACCCTCGCGGCCAATCTTGCGGTGGTGCTGGCGGACCGTCATCACCAGCGGGTGGCCCTGTGCGACCTCGACCTCGAGTTCGGCTGTGCCGCCACGCTCTTCGGCCTGCGCCCCACGGCGACGATCGTCGACGTCTGCCGCCATCCCGGCGCCATGACCCTCGGGACCATCGGCGAGGCCCTGAGCCACTCCGACCACAGCGAAGTAGACATCCTCGCCGGCCCCCCGACGCCGGATCTCGCCGCATTCGTCGACGGCGAGGGCAAGCGCGACCCGGAGCGCAACTACGTCCAGGAGATCCTGCGCACCCTGCGCACAGCCTACGACTGGGTGATCGTCGACACCGCGGTGGACTTTGGCGAAGGGGTGATCACCGCACTCGACGAGGCCGAGCGCATCCTCTTCGTCACGACGCCGGACATCCCGGCCCTGCAGAACTCAGCCAAGGGACTCGACATCCTCCTCGAGCGGCTGGGCTACCCTCAGGAGAAGCTTTCCGTCGTCCTGAACCGCGGCAATGCGGCCATGGGCCTGATGGAGGACGAAATCGCCCAGGCGCTCAGCCATCCCATCCGCCACATGCTCCCGTCGGACGGCGACGTCGCGGTGCGCGCAGCCAACATCGGCATGCCGCTCGTCCTGCTGCGGGGCCGGTCGCCGCTGGCCCGCGCTGTGGGCCGCCTGGGCGGGGAACTCGTGCACGACCTCGAGCGGCCGCGCGTCTCCGGTCTCAGCGGGGAGGCGTAAACCATGTCGCTTTACAAGCGTTTGCGGGGTACGGACGAGGAAGGGCCCGCTCTCGAGCAGGCGCCGGAGCCGACCAGGGTCGAGCGCCTGCGCCTGCTGGTGCAGCAGCGCCTCGCCGCCGATATGGCGGAGGCCTCGCCGAACGACGACGAATGGAAGCGGCAGGTGCGCGAGCGCATCGCCTCGCTCCTGCGCGACGAACCGGACCTCGGCCCCCTCGAGCGGGAAAACCTCGCAGCGTCGCTCTACGCGCAGATCGTCGGGCTCGGTCCGCTCCAGCCCCTCCTGGAGGACCCGGGCGTCAGCGAGATCATGGTCAATGGGCCGCAACAGGTCTACGTGGAGCGGAGCGGAAGACTGCAGCGGACGTCGGTGCGTTTCCGGGACGACAAGGAGATCATGGAGCTGATCGAGCGGATCGTCGCACCGCTCGGCCGCCGCATCGACGAGTCGAGCCCGATGGTCGACGCCCGGCCCTG
>JAJYNV010000252.1 GCA_021786135.1 Bacillota bacterium | reverse complement strand
GTGAACGCCGCCTTCGACACGGTGATCACGGCCAGCCAGGCTGAACGGCGCGACCTGTTCCTCGCGACGGCCGTGCGGCTGGGCACGGCCGTGCAGAACGTGGAGAAGGACAGCTGCAGCAGTCGATCAACCAGGCCGCGCCGGCGTGTGGGAGGCAACAACGCTCCGCGCGAGGGTTGGGGTGGGGGCGCGCGCAAGCTGATCAACGTGCCAAGGGGGGTGCCCAGCCCCCTGCGCCCCTGGCTCAGGTGGCTGGCGTCACGATCCGCCAATCAATCCGCCATTCCTGGTAATCAGCGAGAATTTTCCTTTGTACAACGAATACTTGGATAAACTTGCTGCGACACAGAAAACCAGCCAATGACCTCCATCCCGCTCTCGGTCTACTCCGAACCTCATCAGTTCGAGCCCCTGCTGCCTCGCATGCAGCTGGGCGTCTTGGTCGAAGGGACCCGTGAGGTGATCGAGAGGGCCTACCGGCTGCAGCACGCCGTCGCGCCGAGCACCCGGCGGGCCTTGCAAGACCTCGTGCGGGGGATGAACTCGTACTACTCCAACCGCATCGAGGGGCAGGGCACGCACCCGGTCAACATCGAGCGGGCGCTCAGCGCGGATTTCTCCGCGGCGCCGGGCGTTGCGCAGAGCCAGCGCATTGCCCTGGCGCACATCGAAGCCGAAAAGGAACTCGAAGCGACGTTGCCGGCGGCTGGCGTCGAGAGCTTTGCCCTGCAGTCGTCCTTTCTCGTGAACGCGCACGCGGCGCTGTACCGCAGGTTGCAGGCTGCCGACCGCACGACCCATGACGGCCGCGTGATCGACCCGGGTGCCTTGCGCACGCAGGACGTGAGCGTGGGACGACACCAGCCTCCCACCGCGGCGTCGGTTCCAGCGTTCCTCGCCAGGATGGACGAGGTCTATCCGCGTCTCCAGGGGCTCGACAGCGTCCTGTTCTACATCGCGGCGGCGCACCACCGCGCGGCCTGGGTCCATCCGTTCGGCGACGGCAACGGCCGCGCGTGCAGGTTGCAGACGCACTGCGCGATGCTGCCGTTGACGGCCGGGCTCTGGTCGGTCAACCGCGGCCTGGCACGGCAGCGCGACAAGTACTACGAGTTGCTGGACAGCGCCGACGCGCCACGCCAGGGAGACCTGGACGGCAGGGGAAATCTGTCGGAGAAGGCGCTCCGCCAGTGGTGCGAGTTCTTCGTCGAACTCGCCGGCGACCAGGTGACGTTCATGGGCACGCTGCTCGGCCTGGAGAGACTCAAGGACGGCATTGCCACTCTGATGCTGGTGCGTTCGGAGAGCTCGCAGTACAAGAACTACAGCCGGCAGGCCACGCTGGCCTTGCATCACGTCGCGCTGGCTGGACCGACCGCTCGTGGCGAGTTCATGACGATGACCGGCCTGCCCGAACGCACGGCCAGCAGGGTTCTGGCGCAGCTGCTGAAAGACAGGGTGCTCGTGAGCGAAGGCCCCAAGAGCCCGGTGAGCTTCAGCTTTCCGCTGGACGCGCTGAACATCCTGCTGCCCAACCTCTACCCCGAAGCATCGGCGATCAACACCGAACCGTGAACGTGGCTCCGGCGGCGGCACAAGCAGTCGGAGTTTGGATCGGGAATTCAGGACGCGGGTGTCGGACTCGGACTTGCCAACGACAAAAAAACTGGCCAGACTGGCCGCACTTGTCAATTTTCTTGTTACAAACAGGATTTTTCCATGACTTGGGCTGGCTACCGGCACCTCATCGAGCGCTACGGCCTGCCCTGCATTGCGCCGGCCGTGCCCGCGCAGGCGCAGCCTGTCACGCGCATCTTGCGGGACGGCGACCGCTTCCGGGTGCCGCAGTCCGTGGCGCCAGGCCCGCACGCATCCGCCGTCGATCACCTGCTGTTCGCGCTGCGATACGAGGGCGTGGATATTGCCGTCGTCGATGCGCTGGCCCATGCGGGGGCGATTTCGGATGCCCAGGTGCGCGATGCCGTGAACGCGGCGCCGGCAAGTGCCTTCGGCAGGAAGCTGGGCTATCTATGGGAGCTGGTGACCGGCCGCACCATCGAAGGGTTGCAGGCTGCGCGCGGCACCTACGTCGACCTCTACGACGGCGACATGTACTTCACCGGCGATGCGCTCGTTCGCAGCGCCAAATGGCGTGTGCGGTTCAATGGGCTCGGATCGACCGCATGGTGCCCCACGGTGCGGCGCTCCCGCGCACTGGAAGAGATGCTGGCGCGCGAACTGTTCCAGGAGGTGACCTCGTTCGCGGAGCAAGCCCGCCGGTCGGGCATGCTCGAGAGGGTGCTGTCCTGGGCTTACCTCGCGGAGACGACCAGTTCCTACGAGATCGAACACGAGCCCGCTTCCGGGGATCGTGCGCAAGCCTTCGTCCGCGCGCTTCAGGAGGCCCACCAGGCCATGCCGCTGGACGAGCGCTACCTGACCGAACTGCAGCACACGATCAGTACCCATCCAATGCGGCGCGAAGCGGGCTACCGTGGCCAGCAGAACTGGCTCAGCCGCGGCGGCCGCGGCGCTCTGGCCGTGCGCTACGTGCCGCCGGCGCCCGAAGCGCTCGCGCCGCTGATGCAGGACTTCTGTGCCGCGGCGAACCGGGCCGCCGCGGCGAAGCAGCCATTGATCCAGGCAGCGCTCAACTCCTTCGGTTTCGTGTACCTGCACCCGTTCATGGACGGCAACGGCCGGATCTCGCGCTTCCTGTTTCACCACGCACTGTGCGCGGCGAAAGTGCTGCCAGATGGCCTGATTCTGCCGACCTCGGCCGCCAAGCAGCGTGACGAGCTCGGATATCTCGCCGCCCTCGAAACGTTTTCCAGGCCGGCGCGCCAGCTCTGGCGGGTCACCTGGATCGACGGCGGCGATTACGCGTTCGAGCAGCGCTGCCGCGACAGCGTCTACCGCTACTGGGACGCCACGGTGCAGGCCGAGTTTTCGGTCCGCATGGCCATGCAGGCCATGGACGTGCACCTCGCCGGCGAGGCGCGGTTCCTGTCCGGTTTCGATCGGGCACTGGCCGAGCTGGACAAGCGAATCGAACTGCCCTCGCAGACGCTGCACAAGCTGGTCCTGCTGTGCCACGACAACGGGGGCGTGCTGTCCAGGAACCGGCGCAAGCAGTTCGCCGGCCTGATGCCGCCAGAATACTTTGACGCGGTCGAAGAGGTGGTCAGGGAGAGCTTCGGGCTGGCGCCGGTTGGCGGGAACGAAGCGGGGGAATGAGTTTGCAAGCTATGGCTTGCAGATAAGCCACTATCGGCGAATAATGCAAGTCATGGCTGACACCATCCGCCTTCAAGACGAACTCGGACACGAGCTGCGCCGGCGGCGTGAAGCCTTGGGATTGAGCAAGTCCGAGCTCGCCGGCCGGGCCGGCAAGGTGCGCGAGGTGGTGTACCGGCTGGAAGCCGGCGAGGACACGACAGTCTCTTCGCTGATGGTCGTGCTGGGTGCGCTGGGCCTGGCCATGCGCTAGCCGACAAAGCTTGGCAACGCAGCCTGCTTCCATCTCGAACGAGATCTGCCACGCGTGATTGCTCAGCACGTCGATCTTCCATACGGATGGCTTCCCAAATCCATGCAGTTGGTGCAGGCGCAGCACCTTCGATCGCGGATTCGCCTGGAGCGTGCGCAGCGCCTCGAGCGCTGCAGTTTGAATGTCGGCGGGAGCGGAACGGAACTCACGGTCAAACCGACCGGTTCGGCGAAAGCCCGCGACGCTGAGCGTCATTTGCCGGCGAGGATTGCCTTCACGAGATCGTCCGCCGTGGCGTGAACCTCGCCGATGGCCGGCTCGAGCAGCGCATCGTGCGTTTCGATCCACTCCTTCAGTTCATGGAGGACGTCATGCGCGTCGGACAGAGTGGCGAGGAAGGAATCAAAAACTTCAACGATGCCGTCGTCCTGGCGAAGCCGTTTGTCTGCGGCTGCCGAAGCCCGGCGCAGTGAAGCTACATGATGCATGCTGCGTATTTCGGCGAACGTGACCGGTGATTTCGGGAACGTGACCGATTTCGATCGGATGCTGGGTTGCGCGGAGAAGATTGTAGTGATCGGGTTGGT
>JAJYNV010000421.1 GCA_021786135.1 Bacillota bacterium | reverse complement strand
CACGCCGATCTTGCGTTCGCTCATACGCTGACCCTCGTCTCCTCGATGTAGCCGGCCGCCTGCGCCACGGCCGCTCCGGCGTGCAGGATCGACTCCGGGATGTCCTTCGCTCCGGACGCCGCCCCTGCGACGAACACCCCTGGGATCGATGTCTGGCCAGGATCCAGCTCCTCGTCGGTTTCCTCGACGTAGTAGTAGGCGTCATGACGGAGCGCGTCATCGGCAAAGAGCTTTCGCGTGTCGAGGTTGGGCTGCACGCCGACCGCCAGCACGACGAGGTCGAACTCGTCCTCCTTGGCCGCTCCGCCCTGTTCGATGTCCTCGTAACGCACGATCAGGTTGCCGTTCTCGAGTTCGCGGATCTCCGAGATGCGGCCCTTGATGAAGTTCACGCCCATGGACTTCGTCTGGACGTAGAACTCGTCGTACCCCTTGCCTGCGGTCCGCACATCGATCGTGAAGACGGTGACGTCGGCGGTCGGCAGGTTGCCCATGATCAGCTGGTTCTGCTTGATCGAGTACATGCAGCAGATCTTGGAGCAGAGCGGGTTGCCCACGCTCTGGTCGCGCGAACCCGTGCACATCACGTAGGCGATGCGGTCCGGCATCTTGCCGTCCCCTGGCCGCAGCACCTTGTTGTACGGTCTGGTCGGTGCGAGCAGACGGTCCATCTGCATGCCCGTGATCACGTTCTTGTAGCGCCCGTAGCCGTACTGCGGCTTGAGGTCCGCGGGGAACAGCTTGAAGCCGGTCGAGACGATCACCGTTCCGACCTCTGCATCGATCCGTTCGGGTCGCATATCAAGATGGATCGCGTCAGCGGGGCACGTGTTGATACACTCGTGGCACTCCGAACAGACGCCGCAATCGAGACAGCGCCCCGCGCTGTAGTGCGCCTCGGCTTCCGTGAGGGGGAGCTCGACCTCCTGGAAGTCGACCGGCGCCGAGATCGCCACTTTGCCGGATCCGATGGCGTCCTTTGGGCTATGGGTCTTCTGGCGGCGCAGGACGTCCTCGGGCTCGACCTTGGGCAGGCGCAGGTCGAACGCGTCGGCCTCGAACGGCTCATGCTGCAGGAAGCGGTCTATCATGTAGGCGGCCCGCCGCCCCGAGCCGACCGCCTGGGTGATCATCGAGGCGCCCGTGACCACGTCGCCGCAGGCGAAGATGTAGGGCACCTCGCTCTGCAGAGTCTGCGCATCGACCTCGATCGTCCGGTTGCGCCGGAGCCTCAGCGTGTGACGGAACACCTCGGTCGCAGCAACCATGCCGATCGCGACGATGACCACATCGCAGCGCAGTTCCTTGCGCTCGCCCTCGTCGTACAGCGGGTCGAAGCGCCCTGCCTCATCGAAGGTGCGGGTGCACCGCTTGAGCTCGATGCCCCGCACGCCGCCATCGCCGAGCACAGCGGCGACGCCCCAGCCATCGTGCAGCGCGACGCCCTCGTTGGCCGCCTCCTCGACCTCCCAGGCGAAGGCCGGCATCTCGTGCCGCCGCTCGAGACAGACCTCCTCCACCGTGGCGCCAAGGCGCCGTGCGGAGCGCGCCGCGTCGATCGCCACGTTGCCGCCGCCGACCACGACGACGTGCTTGCCTGTTAGTCCCTGCGCACGCCCGAGCTTGATGTCCTCGAGGAACCGAAGCGAGGGAAGTACCTCCGGCAAGTCCTCCCCCGGGACGCCCAGCTTGGCCGCGCTAGGGGTGCCCGTGGCGACCAGCACCGCATCGAAACCGTCCCCGTGCAGTGCTTCGAGATCCTCCACGCGATGTCCCAGGCTGATCTCGACACCGATGTCGGTGAGATTCTTGACGTCCCGCGCCACGACGTCGGCAGGCAGGCGATAGGCCGGAATGGTGAGTGCCAAGGCGCCACCGGCGACGGGAGCCGCCTCGAAGACCTTGACGCCGTATCCCAGGAGCCGCAGCTGCCAGGCGGCCGTGAGCCCGGCCGGGCCCGAGCCGACGATCGCCACCCTCCGCCCGATGTCATCCCGCGGCGCGACCCCGACACCCTGTCCCGAGTCGTAGTGAGTATCCGCGATGAAGCGCTTGATCCTGCGTATGGGGACTGGGCCCTCCAGACTGCCGCGCGAGCAGGCATCCTCGCACGGTGCGAAGCAGGCGCGACCGAGGCTGCCCACCAGCGGCGTCGTCTCGAGAATCAACTGGAAGGCTTTCTCGTACTCACCGCTGCGGGTAAGCGACACGTAGCCGTGCGCCTTGATGCCAGCCGGGCATGTGAAGGTGCAGGGCGAGGTGCCTGGCCTCTCCACCGCCGCCTTCTTGGGCACCGCTTGCGGAAACGCGATGTAGGCCGCGCGCCGCGCCACGAGGTCGGAATTGAACTGATCCGGCACCGCCACCGTGCACGCCATCTCGCACTGCTGGCAGCCGGTGCACGCATTCTCGTCCACGAAGCGTGGATTCTTGCGGATCGTGGCGTGGAAATGGCCTTCGGGCGAGCGCTCGATCCGCTCGACCTCAGCGTAGGTCAGGACCTGGATATTCGGGTGGTGGATGGTCGCCGCCATCTTCGGGGTGGAGATGCAGCTGGCGCAATCGAGAGTCGGAAAGACCTTGCTCAGCAGGATCATCTTCCCGCCGATCGATGCCTCCTTCTCGACCACCAGCACCTTGTAGCCCATATCACCCAGTTTGAGGGCGGACTCCATGCCACCAATCCCGCTGCCGACCACTAGTGCATCGTAGTCCATGGCTACTCCTTCTTGGACGGACCGAGCTCCGCCAGCGTCTGGCTGAACTCGTGCATGTACTTGGTGAACGACTCTGCGCATACCGAGCAGACAGCCGACATCTTGAGGCGCCCGGGGGCCATGCCGCGCTCTCTGAGCTGCTGCTGTGCCGTCTCGAAGATGTGCGCCGAGCGCTCGGCGCAGTCCCGCAGATACGCGCATTCCTCACCGTCCGAAGCGATGAACACGCCGTCAAAACCCTGCTCCAGGGCACCTACAATCCACTCCGGCATGATTGCGCTGGTGCACGGCAGCGCGATGGTCGTCACGGTAGGCGGGTAGTGCATGTGCGACGACCCCGCCAGATCGATGCCCGGATCGGAGATGTTGTTCGTGGAGAGGACCAGGATGCGCGGGCGGAACGGCTCCGCCTGGCGCCCTGCCTCCACCGCCAGATCTACTGCCATGGCTTCAGTGCACGCGACGGACGAAGAATTTCATGCAGCCGCGCTCTTCGTCCATCCCGAGGTACTCGTGGCCCATCTTCCTGGCCCAGAGAGGCAGGTATCTCCGCGTATCCCTGTCGGTCGTGAGGATCGCCACAACCTGTCCGACCCTGGCACCGACGATCCCCTGCTTAGCCGCCAGCATGGGGCCTTGGCACGACGTGCCACGAACGTCCACTGTCTTGACTACCTTCAGCGTTCCAAGACCTGTCTGCCGTGCATCGCGTGCGCCGCCACTCCTATCGGGCTGCAGCGTTCCTGTCGTCGACATCGCGATCGCACCTCCCAGCGCGCCCTCGTTCCGCAAGTGAACTCTACGGCCAGCGCACGCCGAGGCCTAGCACCGTACGGGGTCAGTCGCGTCTCCGGACGTTCCGGCAAAACATCGTTCACTTGGGAGGGGCTATGTGAACGGAATAGGAAGCCGGGTTCGCCGCCGCCGATCGCTGCCACAGGATCTGCCCGCGTCAGCACGGCCTTTCGCCGAAATATGGCCGAGCCCTGGGACCGCAGCGTTCGACGCACCCCTGGCCTGGCAGCGTAGCGACAGCCCGCCGAACCCTACGACTCTCAAATTTTAGTTCTTTTCGCTTGTTACTCCATCTGCTCTCTGCTCGGACGGTAGAGAAGAACCTCAGGTGGCTCTGGCTTGCCGCCTAAATGTCGCGTTTCCTTAAAGCGTGAACCGAGCGTGGCATGTTGTCGTTTCCTTGGGGGCGGCGGGAGAAAGGCAAAGCCAACAGTACTCCATTTGGTGACTGGACACGTTTTCTTATGGGCCATTCAGCGCCCCTAAGGAACTATTGTCGCGATGGCTCCTTCAGCGTTCCCTGCTGGACCGCGCCTGGCCGCAAAGTCACAGCCCCGGTCCTTCAAGGCAGCGCGGTA
>JAJYNV010000417.1 GCA_021786135.1 Bacillota bacterium | reverse complement strand
CCATGGCCCTTTCTCCTTGAAGAGTTTTTGCACACTTTTTCGCACACAACCCGGCGAAACGCTGCCGCCACGACCGGACGGTTCGCGCTAGTGCGTCTAGCGATAAACCTGCGGTACCGTCTGGCACCGGGTGGTCAGCAAGAAGGAGATCCTCTAGGTAACATTTACTACTAATCGATTATGCCACCTGTCCACAGGGGCGGCAGTCCGGGAATCAGATCAGGTGAAGTGTCCCCAGGTTGTCTGGCCTTGCCGGTGGTCCATGAAAGAGCACATCCTGCTTTCGCTGCTTTCTCTCCGCCACGGTTACGGCATGAAGGTGGCAACAGGCCCCCGGTGGCGGCAAAGACATCTGGGCGCGAAAGAGCGACACCGTGTCAAAGCTGGCCTATCGGAGAAGCGCAAACACCCTAGTAGAAGCTAAGAATGAGGTTTCGGATATCGACTCACAGAGCTACGAGCAAGGCGCCCTGACCGAAGTCAGACATTTGGGCGCAGCCGGGTGGTCAGGATGAGCAAGCAGAAATTGGCCGGATCTTCAGGAGCTCATCTCCCCGAGCCGTATGATGCAAGAGATAGGTAGCAGTGGGACTCGTAAGCATCTCCCCGGCTAAGCCGACGCCCACCGGTGGCCCGCTCTTCCGTTCGCCACCGGTAACGGGATTTGCGCACACCGTGTCAGCTCGGCCAGCGCCGTCGATCAACCATAGCGCGCCGTCGGCGTAGTATGGGCCTGTGTCAAAAGGTCGCTTCGGAAGTTGAGCCCGTAATGTCAGGGTGGCCCCCTTGTAGAACTTGATCGTTGTTCTTCCGGTCTTTGGCTCTTGATCGGGGACCCATACGCCCTCGGCTGTTACCGCGATCGGCCCAACGCTGGCAGCTCCGATCATTCGCTCGGCAAGTTGATGGCCGGTCGAGGTGGAATAGGCTGCCAGCACAGCGGGGCCGGAGGGTTGGCGGTCGCCAAGCACATAGATCGTCGGGTCACTCCGGGATCCGGCTAATGCATACGGAAGGAAGTCCAGCGAGACCCTTCGCATTGTTTGGCCAGTAGCAGGATTGATCTCAAAGAGAGCGGTGGCCGTAGCGACCCAAAGCTCGCCCCCCCCTATGGCGCTGAACAACGCCGGTTCAGGTAATGAGAACTGCGCTGTGGTGGTTAGGCTTGTCGGGTTCAGCTCTTTCAAGGTGTTCGCTGTGACCCAAAGCGCCCCGCCATCGAAAACGGCCGAGGTCACGTCAGGAACCGATGCCTTCGCCGCCACCGTGAGGGAACGTGTGTCGACTCGCAAGAAATTGGCGGAAGAGTTGCCGCCCACACCAACGAATAATGCGTTGGCGTCTGCCGTGAGCAATGTCGGACTGGAATAGGCAGACAGCGACAACGTTTGAATCGTCCGAAAGAGAGCCTCCGTCTTGGCCGCTTGAACAGTGCCGCCACACGCGGTGATCAAAGCTGCAGCGACCACGAGCGCGGCAGCTGATGACAGTATTCCCCGGGTCGCGACGATTCTGCTCATCAACAGCTCAGGTTTTGGCCTGGAACGCAGAAGTCATTTGACCAATATCCCGATCCCCAATCGCCTGTGAACCAGGGCGTGCCATTGATGAGCGATGTGGTATACGCATAGTCGTCCCATGGGTATGGATCGTCCGCGTTCGAAGTGACATCGTTGATGCAAATTCCGTAGGTACTGCAATCTGCGTTCACGGCGTTCGCCATGGAGGTCGAGTACACCTGTGGCGCAACCCAAGAACCGGAAGTAATGGCTTGGTACGTGGCTAACACCCACCCGTTGGGCTGGTCCTCGGTGAACACGTAGGAGACTCCCGGGTCGCCATTCATGAGGGACTCGACATAGCTGTTCAACGACTCCAGCTGTGCGGCTGAGAATTCGAAGTTGGGCTCCTCGTCAAGCATGAATCCGCCCCAATAACGACCAGGGTCGGACGAATTATTCTCCATATAGGCGTTGATGTCGTAGATCATCGTTTCGTACTGCGAAAGGCTGCCACAATACGACTGTGGGGAAAGTTCCGTCACGGTCTGATAGCCCTCATCCACCCAAACAAGACTGTAGTACGCGATGTTGTTCTCGTTGTATTGACAGCCGAGGGAGCCCAAGCCCTCCACCACAACAGCATTCGCCCCTGTTGAGTGATAGGGGCCGATAGGAGGAAAACTTCCACCTGGCCCGGTGTCCATCATGTACCAGGCAGGCGTCGG
This sequence comes from Bacillota bacterium, assembly GCA_021786135.1. Classification (GTDB taxonomy): domain Bacteria; phylum Bacillota; class Sulfobacillia; order JAJZYS01; family JAJYTV01; genus JAJZQO01. The sequence goes on along the minus strand of JAJYNV010000417.1, from coordinate 1,872 downwards.
GCTTTGCGCGCTGGCCGGAGTCGAGGCGGTGGCGAAGACGCCCGCAAGACCCAGAGTGCAGACCAGGATAAGAAGCAATCGTGATCTCATGAGGTCTACCTCCATCCTCCGTCGTGAATGTCTTACTTGCATGGTGTCGCTCAATACTGCGGGCAGTCGCCTGTACTTGCTGGCACCGACTCTTGCAAGGCACGATCGCCCGCAACGGGTGGGGGCACGGTTGCCCGGTGTGCAAGTTGACCCTGGGCGAGGGCCTCAGCATCACCCGCATCGCCTAGGTACCAAGTAAGTGTGTTCGCATCGAAGACAAACACGGAGCAATAACCGTCACTGATCACAAGACGGCCTGATCCATCGAACGCCGCGAGATCTGACCGCCCGCTACCGGGATCTGGTGGATAGTAGACAGTAAAGGAAGAAAATGAATGAGGCGAATCAGCTTCCATGCATGCACTACTGGGACTACTGGCGCAGTTCATGACTGCCACGACGGACCCGCCGGGTGCCGAGCCAGGGGGCGTAGCCGTAGATGTGACGGACATACCGTCGCCAAAGACGATCCACTGATCGCTTCCCTGAAACTGGAAGCAATTCAGTTGACCGAAGTGGGCCTCCAACTGATTCCAGGTCGAATTGCTGAAGAAGTCGGTTCCGCACCCTATTGTTGGTGCCGAGGAAGGAGTTGGAGCCAGATCGGCCGGCGGGGGAGGTGGAGTGGTGGTCGTACCGGGGGCGGCAATCGCTCCAGTAGGGCCGGAAATCGGGACGCATTTTGAGGCCGGAACTCCAGTGCCACATCCCCCAACTTGGGCGGCCGCCGGGGCAGCACCCCCGTTTTCCAACAACAAAGAGGTCACCGTCGCTGCCCCAATGACGACCGCGGAGCCCAGAGCAATCCAACGGAGAGTGGGTGATCGGAACCAGCTCATCGTGATCTCCTGTTTGTCGAGACGGGCCCCCAGAGATACTCGCCGGAAGTCTGATGAATGGAGTATACCACCCGAGCCCCCATGGCCCCTGGCGGGGCCGCCCTGCGGGCGTGAAAATGGTGCCGGGCGTGCCGCGACGTCGGCGTTTCTCTGGCCACGAGGCCGTACTCGAGTCTGACGCTGGGGGCCGACCATAAGGGTCGTGCACTGTTCCCACGAGGACGACGATCAGAGTTTCGGTTTCCCGACCGAGCCCCCCGGCAGCCCACCTCAACCGACGAGGAAGGGAGGAGCTCATGGAAGGCGACAGTGAAGAGGTCGACGCCGACGTCGGCGACGAAGGGCTGCTGGAGCGTGTTGGGGCGATCGACGTGGCGAAGGCCTCGGCCAAGGTCTGCGTGCGCATTCCCGGGGCCAAGCGACGGATCACTCGGATCTGGGACGTTACGGCGACCACCAACGCGATCATGGCCCTCGCCGACGAGCTGGCCGAGCTTCGGATCGAACGGGTCGTGCTCGAGGCGACGTCGGACTACTGGCGACCCTACTTCTACCTCCTCGAAGCACGAGAACTCTGCGTCTGGCTCGTGAACGCCCGTGACGTGAAGAACGTGCCAGGTCGCCCGAAGACCGACAAGCTCGACTCGATCTGGCTGGCCAAGTTGAACGAGCGCGGCATGCTGCGGCCGTCCTTCGTGCCACCAAAAGAGATCCGCGAGCTTCGCGACTACACGCGACTTCGCGCAGAGCTCGTCGAAGAACGCTCCCGCTACAAGAACCGCTTGGAGAAGCTACTGGAAGACACGCTTATCAAGCTGTCTGTCGTCGCCACCGACATCTTCGGCAAGTCGCCGGGCGATGCTCGAGGCCCTCATCGAAGGAGAGCGCGATCCCGAGGTCCTCGCAGAGCTCGCCCTGGGCAAACTACGCAAGAAGACCGCGG
>JAJYNV010000170.1 GCA_021786135.1 Bacillota bacterium | reverse complement strand
CGTACTCGACGGCACGGATGCGGTCGCGGAGCTCTGCCGCCTCCTCGAAGCGCAGGGCTTCAGCGGCTGCGTCCATCTGGCTGCGCAGGCGCTGCAGGAGCTCGGCCGGGTGACCGGCGAGGAAGTCGAGGGCCTGGCGCACGATGTCGGCGTACTCCTCCCGCGAGATGAGCCCGGTGCAAGGAGCGCGACAGCGGCCGATGTGGTAGAGCAGGCACGGCCGCGTCGCCGTCTTGAGCTTCTGGTCGGTGCAGGTGCGCATGGGGAAGACGCGGCGCATGATGCGCAGCGTCTCCTGCATGCGACCGGAACTTGGGAAGGGACCAAAGTAGCGGGCGCCGTCCTGCTGCACCCTGCGCACTACGAGAAGGCGCGGGAAGGTCTCCTGGGTCACCTTGAGATAGGGATAGTGCTTGTCGTCCTTGAGCAAGACATTGTACTTGGGCCGGTGCTCCTTGATCAGGTTCTGCTCGAGCAGCAGAGCCTCAACCTCGCTGCGCGCGACGATGAACTCGAGGCGCTCGGCATCCTGCACAAGGTGGATCGTCTTGGCCGCGAGGCCACGCGAGGACTGGAAGTAGCTGCGCGTGCGGGCCCGGAGATTCTTGGCCTTGCCGACGTAGAGCACGGTGCCGTCCGCCGCGCGGAAAAGGTAGACGCCGGGTCGCTCCGGCATCGCGCGGGACGCGTCGCGCAGCTCCTCGAACACGTCAGTCGCCCGCGAGCGGCTGGTGGCGCAGGACACCTTGCAGGAAGCGGCCCGTATGCGAGTGCGGCAGGCTCGCAATCTCCTCCGGACGCCCCTCGCCAATGATCCTTCCGCCTGCGTCCCCGCCTTCGGGGCCCAGATCGACGACATAGTCGGCTGTCTTCACGACGTCGAGGTTGTGCTCGATGACGAGCACCGTGTTGCCGGAGTCGACAAGACGATGCAGTACGTCGAGCAGCCGCTCGACATCGGCCGGGTGGAGTCCTGTCGTCGGCTCATCGAGGATGTAGAAAGTACGTCCGTCCTGCCGGCGGGAAAGCTCGGTCGCGAGCTTGACGCGCTGGGCCTCGCCGCCCGAAAGCGTGGTGGCGGGCTGGCCCAGCTTGATGTAACCGAGTCCTACCTGGGAGAGGGTTTCAAGCTTGCGTCGAATGCGCGGCTGGGCCTCGAAGAACGTGAGCGCCTCGTCCACGGTGAGGTCGAGGACGTCGGCGACCGTTTTGCCCTTGAACCGCACCTCGAGCGTCTCCCGATTGTAGCGTTTGCCCTTGCAGCTCTCGCACGGCACGTAGACGTCGGGCAGGAAGTGCATCTCGATGCGCAGGATGCCGTCGCCATGGCACGCCTCGCAGCGGCCGCCGCGCACGTTGAAGCTGAATCGCCCGGGCTTGTAGCCGCGGATGCGCGCTTCGGGCGTCTGCGCGAAGACTTCGCGCACCAGGTCGAAGAGGCCGGTGTACGTGGCAGGATTCGATCGCGGCGTGCGACCGATCGGGTCCTGGTCGACATCGACGACCTTGTCCAGGTGCTCGAGACCGTCGAGATCCCGGAAGGGCAGCGGCCGCTTGCGTGCACCGTTGAGCTCCATCGCCAGCGCCCTGTAGAGGATGTCGTTGACGAGCGTGGACTTGCCCGACCCCGAGACGCCGGTGACCGCGATGAAGGTGCCCAGCGGCAGGCGGACGTCGATGTCCTTGAGATTGTTGCCGCGCGCGCCACGCAGTGTCAGCCAGCGTTCGCCGAGCTGCCTGCGCGTCTCCGGGACCTCGATCTGGCGTTCCCCGGAGAGGAACTGTCCCGTGAGCGAATCCGGGCAGTTCTCGACCTCCTCGACCGTGCCGTGCGCGATCACCCGCCCGCCCAGCTCTCCCGCACCGGGCCCGAAGTCGATGAGATAATCGGCGGCGCGCCAGGTATCCTCGTCGTGCTCCACGACTAGGACGGTGTTGCCGAGATCGCGCAGGCGGTAGAGCGTCTCGAGGAGCCGACCGTTGTCGCGCGGGTGAAGGCCGATGGAGGGCTCGTCCAGGATATAGAGCACTCCGACGAGACCGGACCCGATCTGCGTCGCGAGCCTGATGCGCTGCGCCTCGCCGCCCGACAGGGTGGCAGCCGCGCGGTCGAGCGTAAGGTAGCCGAGGCCCACGCTCTCGAGAAAGCCGAGCCGTTCGGCGATCTCGTGCAAAACGTCGCGCGCGATGCGGGCCTCCATCTCGCGCAGGGTCAGGGAGCGAACGAAGGCCAGCGCCTCGTGCACCGAAAGGCCCGTGAAGTCCGCGATCGACGTCTCGCCCACCGTGACCGCTAGACTCTCCTTGCGCAGGCGCCGACCGCCGCAGGTGGTGCAGGGCACCGGCGTCATGTAGGCCTCGAACTCCTGCTGCTGCATGTCGGACGAGGCATCGTGGTGGCGGTGGCGGACATACTCGAGCGGGCCCTGGTAGTTGGTGTGGCCGCGCCGATGTCCCCAGCCGCCGACATAGTGGAACGGGATCGGCTGCGCAAGGCCATTCAGCAACTGTTCGCGCTGCTCCGGGGCGAGTTCCGCCCATGGCTTGTCGGGGTCCGCCGCGATCGCGGCGGCTGCCGCGAGCACAAGCTGGCCGTAGTACTCCGACGTCGCCCAGGGCGCGATGGCACCATCGCGCACGCTGCGCCGCGTATTCGGCACGATGAGGTCCGGATCAGGTTCGAGGTGGAAGCCGAGTCCGCTGCACGCTGGACAGGCACCGTAGGGATTGTTGAAGGAGAACATGCGCGGGCTCAACTCGGCTAGGCTCTCACCGCAAGTCGGGCAGGCATAGTTCTGGGAGAAGACGACATCCTCGGAGTCGCCGCGCTGTACGAGCGCGAGCCCGTCGGTCAGGCGCAGGGCGGTCTCGAACGAGTCCGCCAATCGGTCGCGGATGCCGTCGCGCACGACGATGCGGTCAACCACAACGTCGATCGTGTGCTTCTTCTGCTTCGTCAGCTGGATGTCTTCCGAAAGTTCGTGCAGTTCGCCGTCCACCCGCACGCGCGCAAAGCCTTCGCGCCTGGCTTCCTGCAGGGCGCGCTCATGTTCGCCCTTGCGCCCGCGCACGAGCGGTGCGAGAATCTGCACCCGACTCCCTTCAGGGTAGGCGAGAACCTGGTCGACCATCTGCTCGACCGTCTGCTGCTCGATCGGCCGGCCACAGGTCGGACAGTGCGGATGGCCGACCCGCGCGTAGAGGAGTCTGAGATAGTCGTAGATCTCGGTCACGGTCCCCACGGTCGAGCGGGGATTGCGCGACGTCGTCTTCTGGTCGATCGAGATCGCGGGGCTCAGTCCCTCGATCGCATCCACGTCGGGCTTGTCCATCTGGCCCAGGAACTGCCGTGCGTAGGCCGACAGCGACTCGACGTAACGTCGCTGTCCCTCGGCGTAGAGCGTATCGAACGCGAACGAGCTCTTGCCACTCCCGGATAGGCCGGTCACGACGACGAGCCGGTCGCGCGGAATGATCAGATCGACACTCTTGAGATTATGCTGCCGCGCCCCACGGACCACGATCTCCCCCGACAATCGGATCCCTCCTGGCGCAACGTTTCAAGGCAAAGTATAGCACAGAGCCTACGTACATTTGTTCTGTTTCAATCTACGCGCCCAGGCAATGCTACCGGCAGGAGGTGCCAAGATGCCAAAAGCGGCCAACCGGATGGGGACCATGCAACGCTACATCTTCGGGGAACTGGACGAGGCCATTGCGCGTGAGGAGAGGTCTGGACGCACGATCTGCGACCTCTCGCAGAGCGACCCGAACTGGGATCCGTCGCCAACAGTGGCGCACGCGCTCGTCACCGCCGCCGAGCGCTCAGGATCTCACCGCTACCCGCCCTACGGCGGCGATCTCGCCCTCAGGCGCGCCTTCGCCGAATGGTACGAGCGGCACTACGACGCACCCTGCACCCCCGAGCACGTGCTCATCCTGGAAGGTTCCAAGACGGGCATCGCCCTCCTGCCCTTCGCCTACCTCGATGCGGGCGACGTGGGGCTCGTGCCCGACCCCGGCTATCCCACCTACCGGGCCGGCGTCAGTCTGGCCGGCGGGCAGCCTGTTGCCATGCCCCTCCAGGCGGTGCTAGGGTACCTGCCCTGCTACGCCGACCTCGACCCTGACGATCTCCAGCGCGCAAAGCTCATGTTCCTCAACTACCCGCACAACCCCACCGGCGCCGTGGCGCCACGACCGTTTCTCGAAGACACGGTCGACTTCGCGCGCCGCTATGACCTTCTGGTCGGTTACGATCTGGCCTACGCGCAGATCGTACTGCAGGGGCTAAGGCCGGCGCGCGCGCTGCGGACCATCGCCGGAGCCGATGCCCTGGCGATCGAGTTCTTCACCTTTTCGAAGTCCTACGACATGCAAGGCTACCGGCTTGGTGCCGCCGTCGCCAACCCGGACCTACTCGCACCCCTGCGCAAGGTACACGAGAACGTCACGGCCGGCGCCTTCCTGCCCATCCAGGCGGCCGGGCGGGCCGCGCTAGACCCGCACGAGGATATGGCTGTCGAGGAGCGGATCGAGGGCTACCGCCATCGGCAGGACATCCTCTACGACGCGCTCCAGGAGCTCGGCGCGCACGTGACCCATCCCCAGGCCACCGTGTATCTCTGGCTGCGCTCGCCGCGCGACCTCTCGGGCGGGCGCTTCGCGCAGGAACTCCTGCGCGGCCCGGGTATCGCCGTGACGCCCGGGTCCGCCTTCGGCCAGCAGGGTAACGCCTACGTCCGCATCTCGCTCACGGCACCGGACGACGTCGTGGCGGAAGCCGCCGAACGCCTACGCCGCTTCTACCCGCAGGGCCTCGAGGCCCGGCCGCATGAGGCGCTGCAGGCCCACTGACGCTCAGGACGCAGTCTCGCCTTCGATGTCCTGTCCCGCGAACTGGCTCTGGTAGAGCTCGTAGTACGCACCGTGGCGGCGCAGGAGATCCTCGTGCCTGCCCTGTTCCACGACGCGTCCGTGCTGCATGACAAGAATGTGGTCGGCACCACGGATCGTCGACAGGCGATGTGCGATGACGAAGCTCGTGCGGCCTTGCATGAGGCGGTGCATCGCATCCTGGATGGCCACCTCGGTGCGGGTGTCGACGCTCGAGGTGGCCTCGTCGAGGATCAGCACCGGCGGATCCGAGAGCAATGCCCGCGCGATCGTCAGGAGCTGGCGTTGCCCCTGGGAGATGTTCGACGCCTCCTCGTTCAGCACCGTGTCGTAGCCGTGCGGCAGGGTGCGGATGAAGTGGTCGGCATGGGCGGCGCGCGCCGCTGCCTCCACCTCCTGCGGCGCCGAGCCTTCGCGGCCATAGGCGATGTTGTCGCGGATCGTGCCGTGAAAGAGCCACGTGTCCTGCAGGACCATGCCGAACATGCGCCTGAGCGCGGATCTCGGCAGGCTGCGGATGTCGCGTCCGTCCAGGAGGATGCGGCCCGCATCCACATCGTAGAAGCGCATGAGCAGGTTCACGAGCGTGGTCTTGCCCGCGCCGGTCGGTCCGACGATCGCGACCGTTTCACCGGAGCGCACTTCGATGTCCATGTCGTCGATCAGGGGCCTCGCTGGTTCGTAGCGGAACGAGACAGCGTCGAAGGTGACGTGGCCCTCGGCGGACGACAGCTGATCGGCCGCAGCATCCGCCGGCTCCTCGGGCTCGTCCAGGATCTCGAACACGCGCTCGGACGAGGCGAGCGCCGACTGGATGGTGTTCGAGATGCTCGCGATCTGCGTGATCGGCTGGGAGAACTGGCGCGCGTACTGGATGAACGCCTGGATGTCTCCGATCTGGATGCTCCGGTTCACGACGAGGATGCCGCCGATCACGCTCACGAGCACGTAGCCGAAGTTTCCGATCACGTTCATCAGCGGCATGATGATGCCCGTGACGAACTGCGCCCTCCAGGTCGAGTCGGCGAGGTCCTCGTTCATGCGGTCGAACTCGCTGAGCGAGCGCTCTTCATGGCCGAACGCGCGCACGATCACGTGGCCCGTGAACATCTCCTCGACGTGGCCGTTCAGGACGCCTAGGCGCTGCTGGCGCTCGAGGAAGTACTTCTGCGAACGCTTCGCGATCAGTGTGGTGACGACGAAGCTGAGCGGTAGCGTGATGACCACCGCAAGGGTCATGAGAGGGCTGATCGTCAGCATCATGACGATGACGCCCACGAAGGTGACGACGGCTGTCACGAACTGTGTCAGACTCTGCTGCAAGGTGCTCGATATGTTGTCGAAGTCATTGACGAAACGGCTCAACACCTCGCCGTGCGGGTGCTCGTCGAAGAATCTCACGGGCAGGCGCGTCAGCTTCTCCATGACCTGCTTGCGGATCGTATACACGGTGCGCTGCGCGACGCCCGCCATCAGGTACTGCTGTATCCAGGAGAAGACAGAGCTCGCGAGATAGAGGGCCGCGAGTTCGAACATCAACTGAAGGATCTTGTGGAAATCGACCCCGCCGCCTGGGACATGCCTCAGCTTCTCGATAAAGCCGTTGAAGAGAACGGTCGTGGCGTTGCCGAGGATCTTCGGGCTCCAGATGCTGAATACGGTGCTCAAGATGGCCGCAGCCAGAATGATCGCCAGGATCGGGATGCTCGACCGGAAGTACGAGACGAGACGCATCGCCGTACCTTTGGCGTTCTTCGCCTTCTCCACCGGCATCGCGAGGCCCATCGGCCCACCACCGCCGAACCCGCCGTGGCCGCCGCGCCCCATCTGCGGGCCGCCCGGCGGCCTCTGGCCTTCACGCATGCTCATGCGATCTCCTCCGGTGTGAGCTGCGACGAAACGATCTCGCGGTAGACAGGGCAAGTCTGCATGAGTTCGTCATGCCTGCCGGCTCCCACCAGTTGCCCGTCGTCGAGCACGAGGATCTGGTCCGCGTCCATCACGGTGCTGACGCGCTGCGCGACGATCAGGACCGTGGCATGGCTCAGCTCCCGGTGCAGCGCCGAGCGTACGAGGGCATCCGTCTTGAAGTCGAGGGCGGAGAAGCTATCGTCGAACATGTAGATCTCAGCTCGGCGCACCAGGGCCCGGGCCATGGCCAGCCTCTGACGCTGCCCGCCGGAGAGGTTCACGCCGCCCTGCGAGATCTCGGCCTCAAGGCCGCCCTCCATGTCCTTGACGAATTCGCTGGCCTGCGCAAGTTCCATCGCGTGACTGACCGCCGCCTCGGATGCGGCCTGGTCGCCATAGCGGATGTTCTCGAGCACGCTGCCGGTGAAGAGCACCGCCTTCGAGGGGGCATAGCCGAGCTTGCGGCGCAGGTCCTGCTGGCGCACCTCGCGTACGTCGACGCCGTCAACCAGGACGCTGCCGTCACCCGCCTCGTAGAAGCGGACGATCAGGTTGAGCAGAGTGGACTTGCCGGCGCCGGTGCCGCCAATGATGGCGGTCGTCTCGCCCGGTCGCGCTATGAAGCTGATATCCTTGAGCGCAGGTTCCTCGCCACCCGGGTAGTAGAAGGTGACATGGCGGAACTCCACCGTGCCGGGGCCGGGGGATGTCGGCTTCGGATCGGCAGGGTCGCGGAACTCGGGCTCGAGAGCGAGCACCTCGTTGATGCGGAGCGCCGAAGCCTGGGCGCGCGGGATCATGAACAGCATCATGGACACCATCATCACGGCGAACATGATCTGCATCACGTACTGGATGAACGCCATCAAGTTCCCGAGCTGAAGGCTTCCCGCGTTGATCTGGTACGCCCCGAACCAGACGATCGCGATCATGGCGAAGTTCATGATCAGGAACACGACCGGCATCAAGGTGGCCATGATCTGGAACACCCGCACGGAAGTGTCGGTCAGATCGACATTGGCTTGGTCGAAGCGATCCACCTCATACGGCACCCTGCCAAAGGCCCGCACGACGCGCACCCCGGTGAGATTCTCGCGCAGGACGAGGTTCAGGCGGTCCACTTTCTTCTGGATCGACCTGAAGAGCGCAAAGCCCTGCCGCATCAGGAGCCAGATCGCGAGCCCCATCATCGGCACCACGACCACGATGACCAGGGAAAGTGCGGCGTCCGTCCTTACCGCCAGCACGATGCCACCGATTGCTGTCAGCGGTGCCATCACCATCATCGACAGCAGCATGTTGACGAACTGCTGCACCTGCATGACGTCGTTCGTGCTGCGCACGATCAACGAAGACGTTCCGATGTCGTCGAATTCCTTCAGCGTGAAGTGCTCCACGTGGCTGAAGATCCTGCTGCGCAGGAGCTTGCCGAATCCGGCGGTCGCCTTCGCGCCGTAGAACCGCGCGATGACGCTCGCGACACCGCCGAGCACGGTCACGCCCAGCATCAGTCCGCCTTCGCGCAGGATGTAGCCCTGGTCGCCGCGGATGATGCCCGTGTCCACGATATCGGACATCAGATTCGGCAGGTAGAGGCTCGAGAGGGTCTGCAGGAAGGTCAGGACGACCACCACGGTGACAAAGGCCCGGTATGGCCTTAGAAACTCAGTAAGCTTGCCCATCGGCATCTCTCCCGGTCCACTGTGGCGCAGTGAACGTTAAGTCTATTAAACATCAGCATTTTAGCACGATCCGCACGGCAAGGTGCAAGTCACTCTCATTCCGAGCCTTTTGCGCTGTGTGGCCACTCGCGCTGTGAACGGCGAGCCGCAAACGGGCCAGCCAGCCATCCAGCCACGCTTGAGGGCGGTCGGGAGCGAGGTGCAAAGGAGTTGGCACTACGACAACGAGGCGTTGCGGGGCATGGCCGGAGGTTTGGGCCGCCGTAGCCGCCGCGGCCCGGGTTGCATCGGCTGGTGGCGTCGAGGCGTTCAGGCAACCAGACTGCGGATCTTGTCCCTCTCGTTCTCACGGCTGTGGCCGATCGCCAGGACCAACATCGCGCAGAGGGCCTCACCCGTGTCTTTGTTCCCAAACGTCCATTCCCGCGTCACCATTCCAGGGCCATGGTGCGAATCTCAGGCTTCCCTCCTGGCTCTACTCAGGCTCCGCAGCTGACGCGGTCTCTGCTGCTCTCTTCTCGCGCCAAACGTTCTGCGGCCAAAGCGTAGACCCGGTGTGGGTCACGCGCGCGACGCGGCCGTCTTCCAGGTAGAAGTGGACCAATTCTCCCTCGGATGCACCGCTGTCGGTTTCCACGATCCTGAACGTCTGACCCTCCACCCACTCCATCTTCTCGACCAGGGCAAACGGATCCCACCCCGAGGGGTACACGGTGACAAGGGTGTCCCCGGCCTGGACGATGTGCGCCCTGTTCCAGAGGTTGCAGTACGACCCTTCGAGCACGGACCAGTCGCGCCCAAGCTCTTTCGAGGACTCCTTCTCGAAGTAGCCGATGATCTTGTAGATACCCGTCACGATGGAAGCCGCCGGCCCGTCGATGGCGTTCGTCAGGGTGGTCACGACAATCCCTTCGTCGCCATCGGCCATCGTTCTGGTGATGCATCCCGGGAAACCGCCACTGTGTCCAAAGGTCCGCCGGTCGTCGTCCCGGTGCAGGAAGAAGCCCAGGCCGTACTCGGTGTCTCTTGGCTGGCCCGAGACTACCACAGGCCATTGGCCCCGCTGCATTTCCTTCTTAGACTCATCGGACAGAAGCTTTCCGGAGCCTACCATCTGTGCCGTGAAGTACTTGCAGAGGTCCTCGGCGGTGGAGCAGAAGCCTGTGGCAGCAGACATGGCGTTGGTACTGATGGCCGCAATCGGTACCCGGACGCCGCCGTCCTTGCGGCTGTATCCGGTGACCAGATTCTCGGGCCGGGGCTGGTTCAGTTCCGGCCGGTACTCTGGGAACGTGTGCTCGAGTCCGAGCGGACGGATGATGCGGTCCAGCACAAATTCGTTGAAGGGCTGACCCGACACGTTCTCCACGACCATCCCGAGCAGGGAATAGCCGTAGTTGCTGTATTTCATCTTGGTATTGTTCTCGAGAACGAGCCCGCTCTGCAGGATCTCGCTGGCGAACTGCTCCACATCGGGAAACGGCCGTTCAAGGCTCCAGTAGTCCGCATCGAGTCCGTCCCGGATGACACCCGCACCGTGGGACAGCAGTTGGCGCAGCGTCACATGCTGCCAGCGTGGGTCGGCGTGGCTCGTGAGCCAAGGCACATATGCCGCAACCGGATCGTCGATGCGCAGCCGTCCAGCCTCCTGAAGCAGCATGATGGCTGTCGCGGCGAAGGTTTTGGAGTGCGAGGCGATGCGGAAGACGTGTCCCGTTGCCATGGGAATCTTGCGCTCCAGATCGGCGTACCCGTACGCCTCGTTCATCAGGATCTCGCCCTGGTACGAGACGGCGGCGACGAACCCGGGAACCGCTTCCTGCTCATACCGCTCACTGAGCCACGACTTGACGTGGGCTATGGCCTTCGTCAGAGCTTCCCGATGCATACGCGTCCTCCCCTGGTGCGTCCACCGTCTCCTTGGAACTCCACAGAAATTCGTTGAGGGGGCGCCAAGGTTCCTCCCGAAGGCAAGGTGAGTCTGCCTCCCGCTTCGAGTCGCATCCGCCCTAACGGGCGATCTCAGCGCAGCGGGAACTCCCCATCTCGCTTCCCTGGTACTTCCGAAAGCTATTCCGCCACTTGCCTGGGGCGCATACATTCTCGCCCCAGCCCTGAACCCACTCCCCTGGCGGATTCCAGCACAGCGAAATTAACTCATTCCCGCAGGCGCAACGTCATGGCATGGTCTCTGTCCGCCCGGCGCCAAGGGCCCCACCGATCGATCCCGTCGCCGCAACGACGAGGCCGCCCGACAGCAGGGCGCCAACCAATGCCGCGGCCAGCCGCATGCCCCACTTCGGCAACGGCGGTATGAGGCCGGCGCCCAGTTGCGCCAGACGGTGCAGGTAACCGAGGTTGATGCCGAACTTGCCGAGGTTCGCATGCGGCAGTGTCTGGATCCACGTCATGTAGCTGTGGCTCAAGAGCAGGACCGCCGTGTGCGGAAAATCGTAGAAGATGCCGGCCAGACACCCGGTGAGGAGACCTGCCAAGACCGCCCTGGGCAGATCGGTCGAGACGCGTCGCTCAACGAACCCGGCCAGTCCGGACCCAATCGCGCCGATGGCAAAGGCAACGGCGGCCGGCAGTTCCCCTCGCGCACCCGCAACGCCGCCCGTCGCGAAAAAGGTGAGCCACGCAAGCGCTGCCGCAGCGCCTCCGAAGGTGAGGGCAAGGCGCCACGGCGCCTGTCGCAGGGCGAACACCTAGTCTTGCTCCCTCCCGTCACAGCAGAAGCGACATGACGATATCATCCAAAAACTCCCCATCCTGGTGGATGGCCCGGCGCCGCCTGCCCTCCGCTTCAAAGCCGAACGAGCGGTAGAGATCGATCGCCCGGCCGTTGCGGGCGTAGACCTTGAGTTCGATCCGCCTGATGCCGGCACTCTTCGCCCAGTCGACCATCGCATGCAGCAGCGCTTGGCCAACCCCCTGGCTGCGGTGCCCTTTCGCCACGGAAATGCCCATCTCGCAGCTGTGGCGCAATGCCTGGCGGGAACTGCCGTGGCAGTTGAGCATGCCGACGATCTCCTCATCCCTGATCGCCAGCAGGAACACGGCATTGGGACGGCTGTGGTGGTCGTCCACGACTGTCTCTTCCTCGTCGAGAGTCAGCTGGAACTCGGAAGGCGCCACCGGCAGGTCGAGGCCCTCTTCCGCGAAGAGAGCCCCTGCGTAGCGCAGCATGCCTCGAGCATCCCCCACCTCTGCCTCACGCACCGTAAGAGGCATATTCGCCCTCCCTCAGCGTTTCGCGCGCAGTTCCTGCCGCTTCGTCTCCAGTTCTGTGATCAGATCGCGCAGCACCGCTGCCCGCTCGAACTCGAGCGCCTTGGCGGCCTCGCGCATCTCGCGCCGCAGCTTCTCGAGGAGCTTCGGCACATCCTTTGGGCGGACGCTTTCGACGCCGCGGCCATCGAGCGCCTCCACCGTGACGGGCCTCGTCGCCTCGATCACGTCGCGCACGGCCTTCTCCACCGACTGCGGCGTGATGCTGTGCGCTTCGTTGAACTGGGCCTGGAGAGCGCGCCGGCGATCTGTCTCATGGATCGCGCGCGCCATGGAGTCCGTCACGCGATCGGCGTAGAGGATCACCTTGCCGTCGAGATGCCTCGCCGCACGCCCGATGGTCTGGACGAGCGCGGTCGTCGAGCGCAGATAGCCTTCCTTGTCGGCATCGAGGATGGCCACGAGCGAGACCTCCGGCAGGTCAAGGCCCTCGCGCAGCAGATTGATGCCCACGAGCACATCGAACACGCCGAGACGCAGATCGCGGATGATTGCCATGCGCTCGATCGTCTCGACGTCCGAGTGCATGTAGCGTACCTTCACGCCGACTTCCTTGAGATAGTCCGTGAGTTCCTCCGCCATCTTCTTGGTCAGGGTGGTGACGAGCACCCGCTGGTGCTTCTGCGTGCGCCCTCGGATCTCGTCGAGCAGGTCGTCGATCTGGCCCCTTGTGCCACGGACCTCGACGACCGGGTCGAGGAGGCCGGTCGGCCGCACGATCTGTTCCACCACGCGGGACGAGCGCGACAGTTCGAAGTCGGCCGGGGTTGCCGAGACGTAGACGGCCTGGTGCAGCCGGTCCATGAACTCGTCGAATTTGAGTGGCCGGTTGTCGAATGCGGAGGGCAGGCGGAAACCGTAGTCCACCAGGGACTCCTTGCGCGAGCGATCGCCCGCGTACATGGCCCGGACCTGCGGCAGCGACTGGTGCGACTCGTCCACGAAGAGAACGAAGTCCTTCGGGAAGAAGTCGAGCAGGGTATAGGGTGGCTGGCCCGGCATGCGGCCCGTCAGGTGCCGCGAGTAGTTTTCGATGCCGGGACAGAAGCCGATCTCCTGAAGCATCTCCATGTCGTGGCGCGTCCGCTGCTCGAGACGCTGTGCCTCGAGCAGCTTGCCCTGCGCTCGGAACGACCTGAGCTGCTCTTCGAGTTCCTGTTCGATCGTCACGAGCGCACGCTGACGCTTGTCCTTGGACGTGACATAGTGGGAGGCCGGATAGATCGCCACATGATGGCGGCTGCCGAGCACCTCTCCGGTCAGCACGTCCACCTCCAGGATGCGGTCGATCGTGTCCCCATCGAATTCGATGCGGATGGCCCGCTCCTCGTTGGATGCAGGGATGATCTCCAGCACCTCGCCCCGCACGCGGAACGTGCCGCGTGTGAAGTTCATGTCGTTGCGGTCGTACTGGATGTCCACGAGCTTGCGCAGGATCTCCCGTCGATCACGCTCCTGGCCCTGACGAAGCGACAGGCAGAGGTCCCGGTAGTCTTCCGGGGAGCCCAGGCCGTAGATGCAGCTGACCGACGCGACGATGATCACGTCCCGCCGCTCGAAGAGTGCGGTCGTCGCTGCATGGCGCAGTTTGTCGATCTCGTCGTTGATGGTGGCATCCTTTTCGATATAGGTATCGCTCGTCGCAATATAGGCCTCGGGCTGGTAATAGTCGTAATAGGACACGAAGTACTCGACGGCGTTATTCGGGAAGAACGCCTGGAACTCGCCGCAAAGCTGTGCGGCGAGCGTCTTGTTATGCGCCAGGACGAGTGCCGGACGGCCGAGCTGCTGGATCGTCCATGCCATCGTCGCTGTCTTGCCTGAGCCCGTGACGCCAACGAGCGTCTGTTCCTTAAGCCCCTCCTGCAGGCCCTCCACCAAAGCCTTGATCGCCTTGGGCTGGTCGCCGGCGGGCTGATAGGGCGAAGTCAGCTGAAACTCCAAGGGCACTCCCCTCCCGACAACGATCATCGTGCACCATCGAGAGCGCCTTTGCCAGCACGGAGTCCAGCCACAACCAGGGCGCGCCGGCGAGCGGCGCGCCCTGGTCTGCATCAGCGTCAGGACTCCTGCGGCACCTCGGCCCCGACGTTGGCGGGGCGGCCGCGTGCCAGGAGCTGCCCCTCGTCCTCCGGCAGGTTTGCGGCCAGATCGCCGTGAATCGAGGCGCCCTCCGACACGGCGAGGCGTTGCGCGCGCACATCTCCGACGATGCGTGCCGTCTCGGCGATCTCGCAACGCTCGGCTTGGATCGAACCTTCGATGTACCCCTGCACCACCAGTTCCTTCACGCGCAGCTTGGCACGCACCTCGGCCTTCTGGCCGATGACGACGGTGCCCTCGTGTTCCACCTGGCCCGAAATGCGCCCTTCAACGCGCAAGAGGCCTCTGCCGCGGATCGTGCCCTCCACCGAAGAGTCGCTGCCGATGTAGGTAGCAGTCTGGTCAACCTGTGGCTCGATCGCGGCACCATCCTCAACGCGCCGCTGGTTCGCAAACATCCTCGACATCAGTTCACCCCCGGAGGAGAGTCGTGAATATACGGCCAAGGATTCGTCGAGGCGCCGTTCAACAGGATGCCGAAGTACACGTGCGGCCCGGTCGAGCGCCCGGTCGAACCGGAAAGCGCGATCTCCTGGCCCCGCTTCACCAGCTCGCCCACGTGGACGAGTATGGAGGAGTTGTGCGAGACGAAGCTCGAGATGCCGTAGCCATTGTTCATCTGCACGTAATAGCCCCAACCGCCCGGCTTCCAGCCGGCATAGGTCACGACGCCCGCGCCGACCGCCACCACCGGTGTGTACATGGGTACGGCGATATCGAGACCTGGGTGCCACTCGTGCCCAGTGTTGGTGAACGGATTCGGCCGCCAGCCGTACCACGATGTGATCGGACCTTGTACGGGCAGCATGTCGGGACGGTGCTGCAGGTAGACGTCGCGGACCTTGGCCGCCGCCAACACTACCGGCAGCTGCTGGTGCAGCAAATCGAGCCGGCTCAGCAGGTTGCCGAGTCCCGTGCCGCTGGTCGCGAAGTGCACGCCCAGTTCGCGCTCGATATGCTGGATATCGGCTGCCATGGCGGTTACTTGCGTAAGTGCCTTGCTGTTCTCGGTCTGGGCCTCTGCCAACTGTTCCCGGAGATTGCGGTTGTCTACTCGCACCTGTGCGGCCGCAGCCAACTGCTGACGGAGGTGATTAGTGGCCAGTATGTCCTGGTAGGCGGCGACGAGCAGAAATACGATCGCCGATACCAGCAGGGCCGCTCCCGCGGAGGCGATGCTCAGCCACAGGCGGTGTCGATCCTGCCATCGCCACTCTCGCACCCTACCGCTGCGCTCCGGGAAGACGACAATTCTCAAGTCTTCCCGCGCGATCGTTGAGCCCTCCCTCTGCCAACGTTTCCCTGCCGCCGCGTCTGCCAACCATTGTCCTATTCTCCGCACCAGCAAACAACCCTGTACCACAGTATGAGTTTTCCGTTGGAGATGATCTTCCATTCATCATCATTGATTACCAATATTGGCACTTCCGCGTCCGCGGAGAACTCGGCCGCCGCGACACGATCGCGGCGGCCGCAGGTGCTCCCCTCCCGACTTACGGCATGGGCGGCATATACGGAGCGGGGTTCACCGGCTTGCCGTTGATGCGGATCTCGAAGTGCACGTGCGGGCCTGTAGCCCAACCAGTCATGCCGGCATAGCCGATCAGTTGCCCCTGCTGCACATCCTGGCCCACAGAAACGGCAAAGCGCTCCTGGTGGGCGTAAAGGTTCGAGATACCCCCGCCGTCGTCGATGATGATGGTGTAACCGTAGCCGTTCAACCACTGGGCGACGATCACCCTGCCGGTGGCCGCGGCATGGATCGGCGTACCCTCCGGAACGCCGATGTCGATGCCGGTGTGGATCCACCACTGGTGCATCACCGGGTCTAGCCGCCAGCCGTACGGCGATGTGATCGGACCGACGACCGGCCAGATGAAGTGGATGCCGCTGATGCCTGTACCGGTGCCGTGGCTCTCGAGGCTCTGGATGATCTGCTCGATCTCGGTCGAGTTGCCCTCGTCGGACTGTACCGTCGACTGCTGCTTCGCGTACGTCTCGTCCAGCGACGCGATCGCGTCGCGCTGGTAGCTGATCTGTTGGCTGAGAGCGGACGTTGCCTGCCGCTGGACGGCTGCCGCCGCTGCATACTGCTGTCGCTCCCGCGCCAGTACCTTCTGCTCCTGCTCGAGCACGAGTTCAGCCTTCTGCACATCCCCCAGGACCGCGACATCTGCGCTGATGATCTGACTCAGAAGTCCGATGCGCGCCTCGAAGTCGCTGAAGGACTGGGCACCGAAGACAACGTTGAGATAGCCGCCGGGTCCCTCCTGCTCGATCGCCACCAGAGCGCCCTTCAGGACAGTCCGGTCGTGGGTCAGCTGCTGCCGGGTGGACGCGATCTCCTGCCGCTTATGGCCGACACGGCGCGTCAGGGTGGCCTCCCAGTTGAGCGCCTGATCGAGCTGCTGGGTCGTCTTGTCGAGGCTCGCGTGCATGTCCTCGATCGTCTGTTGCTTCTGCGCGATGGAACTCTGCGTCTGTGCCAGCACCGCCTTGTCGTTCGCGAGGCGCTGCTGGATCGCCTTGAGCTCAGCCTGGGCCTGCTCGAGCGTCACGGCATGAGCAGGCACTGCCAAGGTGTAGGCGCCAGCCAGGATGGCAACCGCCGACAAGGCGATCGCTGCGGCGATCTGACGCCCCCTCATATGCGGGCCAGCCTCCGCACCGAAATCCTGAACCCTACGGCGCCAAGCAGGATTCCGAGCACGAACAGCAGCAGCGCGATGTCCCGCGCCACGGGGCTGGGCGATATGAGAGGCAGAAACGGCAGGGAGTGCACGGCGGTGTGGTAGGCGGCGACATAGCTCCAATACGCAAGGGCTGACGCCACAAGCGCGCCGATGCCCCCGAGGATCAGGCCCTCCAGGATGAACGGCCAGTGCACGAGCGACTCCGTGGCGCCGACAAGCCGCATGATGCCGATCTCTCTGCGCCTCGCGGTCATGCCAAGCCGGATGGCGTTCGTGATCACCAGGAGGGAGCCGATGAGCAGGAGCACGCCAATCACGAGGCCAACGATGCGCACGTCATCGATCAGGGCGAAGAGCCGTGAGACCACGGCACTCTGGTAGGTGGTATGGACGACGCCGCCGAGGTGTGAAAGACGCGAGGCCAAGCCCTTGACGTCCTGCGGCCTCTGGGCCGTAACGGAGAGCGAGTCCTCGAGCGGATTTGCCGTGCCCAGGGTATCAAGCACCTTGGCCTGGTCGCCGAACTCCTGCTTGAGCTGCGCGAGGGCCTCTGCTTTCGTCACCAAGGTCGCCGTGCGCACGTCGCTCCAGCCTCGCACCGTCTGCATCTCTGCCATTTCCTGACTGCGTGGCACGTTTTGGGAGAAGAAGGCGCGCACTGCAACCTGACTCTCGATCGAGGTCGCGATCGCGTTGACGTTTACGCTCAGCAGGAGGAACACGCCGAGCACCAGGAGGGAGACGGCTGTTGTGGTCACCGATGCGATAGCCAGGACCGGATTGCGCAGGAGGTTCTGGTTCGCCTCGTTCAGGCAGAACGCCCAGGTGCGCAACCTCATCGGTTCACCTCCATGTGGTACGCCGCGGCAAGCTCGTCGCGCTGGATCGAGCCGTCCGCCATGGCCACCACCCGCTGGCGGGCGCGGTCGACCAAGTGGGCTGCGTGCGTCGCCATCACGACGGTTGTGCCCAGTCGGTTGATTTCGAGCATGATGCGCATCATTTCCTCGGCGTTTTGCGGGTCGAGGTTGCCGGTGGGCTCGTCGGCGAGCAGCATCACCGGCCGGCTGACCATGGCCCGCGCCAGCGCGATCCGCTGCTGCTCCCCGCCCGAAAGCTGCGCCGGCAAGGCGAGACCTCGGTCGGAAAGGCCAACGAGCTCGAGCACCTGGTTCACCCTGCGCCTGATTTCGCGCGGGTGGACCTCGATGACGCGCAACGCAAATGCGATGTTCTCCTGGATGTTGCGTTGGGGCAAAAGGCGGAAGTCCTGGAACACGACTCCGATCTGCCGGCGCAGGTAAGGAATCTGGCGTGGGCGCATGCGTCCCACGTCATGGCCGTTGACGATCACGGAGCCGCTCGTCGGAGTCTCCTCGCGGAACAGGAGACGCAGCAGCGTCGTCTTGCCGGCGCCGCTTGCACCAACGAGGAAGACGAATTCGCCCTTGGCTATTTCGAGGTCGACTTCTCTCAAGGCCGTGACCCCGTTGGGGTACACCTTCGTAACTCGGCGAACGCTGATCATTGAATTGAGCCACCTACCCAGACAGCCTGTACACATCCGCTCTTCGACTGTATGGGGTCGGTTCCTGCCGAATGGAGACCGGCATTTCTTGTCACTATGGAAGTTGTCAGCTCGAACGAGGCAGACCCGGTCGCTTGCGCGCCTCGAGTTCCTTGAAGCCTTCTCCCAGCACCTCGTGCACGGTGGAGATGATCAAGAATGCGTCGGGATCCGCGTGATAGACGATATCCTTCACTTCCTGCACTTCGCTTCGCGACACGACGATGAGCAGCACGGGCCGCTCCACCTGGGTATAGCCGCCGCGCCCTGCGAGTTCGGTCACTCCACGCCCGAGGCGGTCGAAAACCTGCTGTTTGATCGTCTCGCTCGCCTCGGAAATCACGAGAACGGCCTTGCGGAAATCGAGTCCTTCCTGGATGAGATCGACCACCCGTGTGCCCACGAACAGGGCGACCGCAGAATACATGCCGAGGCGCAGGCCGAAGAAGATGGCCGTCAGGGCGATCACGAACGCATCCGTGCCGAGAAGCCCCGAGCCCATGCTGAGGTTGGTGAAGTACCTGAGGAGCCGCGCGACGAGGTCTGTCCCACCGGTCGAGCCCCCGACGCGGAACACGATGCCCAGCCCTGTTCCCGACAGCACGCCGCCGTAGAGCGCAGCGAGCAGGAGGTCGTGGGTGATCGCGTGACTCGGCAGAAACCAGAGCCAGAAGGACAGCAAGGTCACACCGATGAGCGTCCTCGCGACGAACGGCACGCCGATGAAGTAGGTGACCGCCATCAGGAGCGGCACGTTGAGCACGAAGACCAGGAGGCCCACCGGCCAGAGGAGCAAATAATGCAGCACGACAGCGAGACCGGTCAGTCCGCCGTCGTTCATGCGGTTCGGGATGAGAAAGAAATTGAGCCCCACAGCCGTGATCAGAGTGCCCAGCGCGGTGCCAAGGACGTCACGGATCTTCGGCATCGCGACGCCCCCTATTGCACAGCCTGAGCAGCCTGAACCGTGTAGGGTCCCACGACGAGGACCAGGATGCGGGCCTGTCCCACAGGTACAATGCCGCGGCCGTCACTGCGCGCCGCGAGCAGAAGCTGGTTCTGCGGCACAGTGGCGCCCTGCGCGAGGTTTTGGCCCGACGTGAGGTCCGCGAAACCTCCGGCCGACGTGGGCGCGAGCTCAACCGTTGCGACGCCGCCGCGCAGGACGAATTCCGTGCCCTGCTGCGCCACCAGTTCCTGACCCGGCGGAACGGAGACCACCGCAACGCTCTCGCTGCTCGAGGTCGGCAGGTTCTTCAGCGCCGCCTGGACATCCGCCTGCACCGTAGACTGCACGAGCGGCGTCACGACGCCCGGCAAGGCGGACTGGATGCTCTGGCTGACGAGTGTGGGAACCTGTCCCTGCAGAGCCGAGGCAATCGCCTGCGTCACATAGCTGACCGAGGCGAGGGGATCCTCTGTCGTCCCAGGTGCGGCACCTGTCTGCGCCGAGGCCTGCCCAACCCAGAAGCCCACCGCGAGCATGGCCACAGCGGCGATCGCAAGCAGCGGCGCACGACGCATATGCAGTCCTCCCGGTTGTCATGGTCCATCCCATGCTCAGGCCTACGAGGCTCTTCGACAATCCCGCCGCGAATCCTCGGCAGGTCAGACCGCGTGCTGCGCCTGCTGGCGCAGGTAGGCCTCGATGAAGCCATCGATGTCGCCGTCCATCACACCGAGCGTGTTCCCCATCTCAAAGCCGGTGCGGTGATCCTTCACGAGCGTATAGGGCTGGAACACGTAGCTGCGGATCTGGTTGCCCCAGGCGATCTGCCCCTGGTCTCCGCGCAGGTCCGCGACTTCCTGCCGCTCCTGCTCCTCTTTGCGTTCCAGCAGGCGCGCCCGCAGCATGTGCATGGCCGTTTCGCGGTTGGAGTGCTGTGATCGCTCGGTCTGACAGGCCACCACGATGCCTGTCGGCAGGTGCGTGATGCGCACAGCCGACTCCGTCTTGTTGACGTGCTGGCCGCCGGCGCCGCTGGAACGGTAGGTGTCCACCTTCAGATCCTCGGGATTGATCTCTATCGACTGGTCGTCGTCGGAGAGCGCGGGCAGCACATCCGCCGATGCGAACGATGTGTGTCGGCGGCCGCTCGCATCGAAGGGCGAGATGCGAACAAGCCGGTGCACGCCCTTCTCCGCGCATAGGTAGCCGTAGGCATACTCCCCGCGCACCTCAAAGGTCACGCTCTTGACGCCGGCTTCCTCACCGGGAAGGATGTCGAGGACTTCCACCTGATAGCCTCGCGACTCGGCCCAGCGCTGGTACATGCGCCACAGCATCTGCACCCAGTCCTGGGCCTCGGTACCGCCAGCGCCGGCATGCAGCGTAACAATCGCGTCAAGCCCGTCGTACTTGCCGCGCAGGAGCTCTCTGAGCTCCAGCTGGCCCACTTCGCCCTCGAGGCGTTCGAACTCGCGCCTGACCTCGTCCGCCGCCGCCTCATCCTGCTCGGACGCAGCCAGCTCGTCCAGCACAAGGAGATCCCGCAGCTCGCGGTCCAGGCGGACGACGAACTCTAGCGGTGCCTGCAGCTGCTTGAGCTTGCGGCCGACCTCCTGCGCCCGGCGCTGGTCCTGCCAGAGGTCCGGCGACTCCATCTCCTTCGCCAGCCGCTCGATCTCGCTCCGTCGGGTTTCGGAGTCAAAGAGACCCCCTGAGAGCGAGGATGCGTTCATGGAGCCCCGTCAGTTCATCTTGCACGTGAATCCTCCGTCTATGAAGCGTTCCTGCCGTGGCAGTGCTTGTACTTCTTGCCCGATCCGCACGGGCAGGGATCGTTGCGGCCCACCGTCTTGCCGCCGTGGTGCGGGGTATGCGTCTCCTCGCTACCGCCGGAGGCCAAGAGGGCCGTGGGCAGGAAGATCGGCGGCGGTGGCGGCGGCGGCGGCGCCTCCTGCACGATCTGCACCTTGCAGATCATGCGGATGGCGTCCTCCTGGATCGTCGCAGTCATCTCCTGGAACATCTCGTAGGCTTCGCGCTTGTACTCCACGAGGGGATCGCGCTGTCCGTAGGCGCGCAGGTTGATGCCCTCGCGCAGGTCGTCCATGTCGTCGAGGTGCATGACCCACTTCTCGTCCAGGCTGTGCAGCAGGAACATGCGCTCGAGCTGACGCATCACCTCTGGTCCCACCAGCGCTTCCCGGCGCTCGTAGCTCTTCTGGGCCTCATCGAGCATGATGGTGCGGATCATGTCCCGCGACTGACCATCGAGCTCCTGGGGATCAAACTGGCCAGGGTCGAGGAAGATCTGCTCGGCAAACTGCACAAGTCCGCCGCGATTCCACTCGTCGGGGTGTTCGCCCTCGGTGCAGAAGCGCGCGACGACACTGTCGACCGCCTTCTCCAGGAACTCGAGCACCTGCTCGCGCAGGTCCTCCCCTTCGAGGATGCGGCGACGTTCGCGATAGATCACGTGACGCTGCAGATTCATCACGTCGTCGTATTCGAGCACATGCTTGCGCAGGTCGAAGTTGCGGCTCTCCACCTTGCGCTGGGCGTTCTCTATGGCTCGCGTGAGCATCGGACTCTCGATCGGCTGCTCATCGTCCATGCCAAGTCGGCCCATCAGGCTCTGCATGCGATCGGAGCCGAAGATGCGCATCAAGTCGTCCTCAAGCGAGATGTAGAACTGCGATGAACCAGGGTCCCCCTGGCGGCCCGAGCGGCCTCGCAACTGGTTGTCGATGCGCCTGGACTCATGCCGCTCCGTGCCCAGGATGTGCAGGCCGCCCACCTCGGGCACGCCCGCGCCCAGCACGATGTCGGTACCGCGGCCGGCCATGTTGGTGGCGATGGTCACCGTGCCCTTCTGTCCGGCCTGGGCGACGATCTGCGCCTCGCGCTCATGGTGCTTGGCGTTCAGGACCTGATGGGCGATGCCCCGCTTCTCAAGCATACGGGAGAGCATCTCGGACTTCTCGATCGAGATGGTGCCCACAAGCACCGGCTGCCCGGTCGCGTGGCGCTGGGCGATGTCCTCGACAACCGCCTTGAACTTGCCCTCCTCCGACTTGTAGACGAGGTCCGGCATGTCCTGGCGGATCATCGGCTTGTGCGTGGGTACCACGACGACATCCAGGTGGTAGATCTTGCGGAATTCCTCTTCCTCGGTGTTCGCGGTGCCGGTCATGCCCGCGAGCTTCTCGTACATGCGGAAGTAGTTCTGGAAGGTGATCGTCGCCAGGGTCTGGTTTTCCTCCTGGATCTTGACGCCTTCCTTGGCCTCGATGGCCTGATGGAGGCCATCCGAGTAGCGCCGGCCGAACATCATGCGACCCGTGAACTCGTCGACGATGATCACCTCGTCATCCTTGACGATGTAATCCTTGTCGAGCTTCATCAGGGCCTTGGCGCGCAGGGCCTGCATGAGGTAGTGCGAGAGGTCCGTCTCGGCCGAAGCGTAGAGGTTCTCGACGCCCATGAGACGCTCGACGCGCTCCACGCCTTCCTCGGTAGGCGCAACGGTAGATC
>JAJYNV010000272.1 GCA_021786135.1 Bacillota bacterium | reverse complement strand
ATAGAGATCTTCGTCGCGCAGCGCGACGAAGCCGCCGATGTTCACCATCGGATCCTTCTTGGCCGACATCGTGCAGCCGTCGGCGCAGGACATCATGTCGCGCGCGATCTCGGCGACGCTGCGGCCGGCCTGATCGGCCTCACGCTGCTGGATCAGGTACGCGTTCTCCGCGAAGCGGGCTGCGTCGAGGAAGAAGAGCTTGCCGTACCGGTGCGCGATCTCGCTCACGGCGCGCAGGTTCTCGAGCGAGACGGGCTGGCCGCCGTTGTTGTTCGACGTGACGGTGGCCATCACCACCGGAACCTTGTCGCCTTCGTCGCGCAAGAGCGCCTCAAGCCGGTCGAGGTCAAGGTTGCCCTTGAAGGGGAAATCTCCTTCGGGGTCCTCGCCCTCCTTGATGACGATGTCGAGGGGTGTGGCGCCGACCGTCAGCACGTGCGCCTTGGTCGTGTCAAAGTGCAGGTTGTTGGGCACGACGTCGCCAGGGTGGGCAAGCGCCAGGAAGAGCACGTGTTCCGCTGCGCGGCCCTGATGCGTGGGCAGGACGAGCGGGAAGCCGAGAACATCCGCGACCGACCGCTGCAGGTCCTGGAAGCTCACGGAACCGGCGTAGGATTCATCGCCGCGCATCAAGGCGCCCCACTGCTCCTGACTCATGGCGGACGTGCCGGAATCGGTCAGGAGATCGATGTAGACCTCCTGCGCGAGCAGTTTGAAGGGGTTGAAGCCCGCGCGGCGCAGTGCCGCCTCGCGCTCCTCGGGGGGCAGGAGCTGGATCCATTCGATCATTTTCGTCTTGTAGGGCTCCGCGAGAGGCCAACCGTCGGAAGACAGGGTCATGGGGGCCACCTCCAGGTGAACATGGTGCATGCCGCATTTCTGCATTACTTCCCTGACGGAAGTGCTGGGGCAGGCAGCGGCGCGGTTCTCGTGCTCAGAGACCCAAACGGCGCTGCGTGAAGGAGAGGGCCGTTTCCGCTGCCGCGCGCTGCATGCGCACCCGCACGTCGAGCGGCTGGCGGCCGGGCGTCTCCACCGTGATGACATGTTCCGCGACGTGGTAGAGGTAGAAGGCAAGCGGCCACTGCGAGCGTTCTGCCGCCATTTCCACGAGACTCTTGCCCTGGGGCCAGGCCATCGTGACGAGTCCCTGCTCGATCGGAGGATCGTCGCCTTCCTCGCCGTAGGAAAGCGGTCCTTCGAGGGCTATGCGCTGCAGGAGTGCCGGGGCCACGTGCGGGCCGTGTTCGAGGCGCTCATAGACGTAGAAGCCGTAGTAGTCGCAGTCCTCGTGCATATCGACGGCCATGGCGAAATGCTTGCCGGCCGTGATGTCGCGCACCATCTGGATGGCGGGCGGAGGCGTCTCGTCCCTGAAGCGCCGATTGAGATCGCGTCCCTCGGCATCATAGCGGATGCCGCGCTCGAAACCCCAGGGGTTCAGGCAAGGGAACGCCTCGATGTGAAAGATGTGCAGCCACTTGGCCAAGTCGCGTTCGCACCAGGCCAGGAGGCCGCTCGTGGCCCCCGGCTCCTCCCCGTGGATGCCTGCTGAGAGGAGGAAGTGCGGTGCTCCCTCCGGTCCGGGCAGATCCAGGTGATAGAGGGGGTAGCCGTCGGCCTCGCCCTGTACGGTCAACTGGCCGCCGTAGTCGTCGGCGACTGCTTGCAGGCGTTCGATGACATCGTCGTAGTCCGGTCTTCTCAAGTTCACCCTCCAGGGACGTGCCACGCTGGGCAGGAGTTCAGGCGGGCATCGGGGAAGCGGTGCGCCGCACGTCGTCCAGCCATGGCATTCCCCTGCCGGCGGGAAGATTCCTGCCGCGGCGTCACGCGGGCTGGCCGACGGTGTTCCTCGATCGGCGGTGACACGGCTAGACCATGGACGAAGGCGACCTGATCCGCAGCGCGAAGGCCGGCGTCGACGAGGCTGCCGCGGAACTCTGCCGCCTGCACTGGCGCGAGGTGTATCGCGTGGCCTACGGGCGCCTCGGCAACCGCGCGGAAGCGGAAGATGTGACCCAGGAGACGTTCCTGCGCTTCTGGCGGCAGATCGAGCGGTTCGAAGGTGACCGCCTCGGTCCGTATCTGCGCACGATCGCGCTCAATCTGTGCCGCAACCGGTTGCGCGACAGCTACCGCCACCCCGAGGTGGAGTTCGTGGCGGAGCTGCGTCCGGACGCAAGCCAGTCCGCCGATGAACACCTGGTGGCGCGTGAAGAGCGGGCGAGACTCAGGGCGGCCCTCACGGAGCTCGACCCGGATCAGCGGCGCGTGCTCGAACTGCGGCTGATCGAGGGGTTGAGCGCTGCCGAGGTCGGACGGGAACTCAACCGTTCTGCGCAAGCCGTGCGTGCACTGCAGTACCGTGCGCTGATCCGGTTGCGGGGTATTCTCGCCTGGGCGCCCGGCGGACGGGAGGGATGAGCATGGACGAGGAACGTCGCGTGCAACAACTCGATGCCGCCCTCGAACGGCTCGTCCGTGGCGATGCGCAGCCCTCCCTCGAGGACAGCTTTACTGAGGGGATCCTCGACGTCGCGCGGTCAGTCCGGGAACTCGGCGAGCCAGAGTGGCCGGCAGACGAAAACGCATTTCTTGCGCGGCTCATGCCGCCGCCCAGGCGGCCACGGCGCGCTTCCGCGTGGCCTTGGGCCGCTGTGGCTGCCGCTGCTGGTCTGGCACTTCTCTTGGCGCGCGTGCCGGGGCCGCTCCCTAGCTATACCAGTAGCGCTGCGCCTGCTCTGCCATCCCAATCGGACGCCATGCGCCTCTCTGCGACGTTTGCTCCCGCGGCGCCGGCGAATTCTCCGGCCGAAGGCGCCCATGCCTCCGCCGCCACGGCGCATGGGCGGCCGGCAACGAAGCCACGGCATCCTCCGGCATCCGAAGGTTTCTGGCTGCAGGGGACCCTTCTCGTGCTGCGCAGTCCCCTGGCGACTTCCGGCGCATACGTCACGGCCACGGATCTCACAGGCCGCACCGTACGCATAGCCCTGCTGCGCCGCGGTGCTGTGGAGATCCTCGACTTCTCCGGCCTTGCGCCTGGATGGTACCGGTTGCCGCCAGGGATTGGCGGCATGGCCATCCTCTTGCCCCTGCCGCAGGGGCTCGCCGCCACAGGCCGGCTGCGTTTCGACGTCAGGGACAGGGCGACAACTGCCGGGAAGTTGCAGCCCTTGTCCCTGTCGCTGGGCGCGAGAGGCGTCTCCTTGCAGGTGAGCATCAAGGACGCGGCCGAGGCCGGCGCGATCTCGCTCGCCGGCACCGCGGGAGTCGAGCGGCCGCTGAGCATCTCCGTGCTGCCTGCAGGGCGCGGCTACCGTGCCACGCTCGTGTTCAACCCGGTGCTGCAAGGCACCAGAACACTGCGCTTTGTCACCCAATCACAGAGCGGCCCGGAACCGGTCCTGACGATGCGCCTGACGCCGTAGCGTCACACAGGATGCATGCGAGGTGTACTGTCAGCAGATCAGCAGAACGGAAGGGGGCACCTAGATGAGCTGGCCCAGATGGTCCGAGGCTGTGCTTGCCCTAGTGGTGGTCTCAGTGGTGCTTGGCATCGGTTTCCTCGCAGGTGGAGGCGGGCACAGCGGATCGGGCACGCCGCAAGGGCAGTTGACCGTCACGGCTTCAGGCAGCGCCTGGGTCAAGCCGGACGAGGCCCAGATCGGCGTAGGCGCACAGGAGACGGCCGACACCGCACCCGCCGCGCTGCAGAAACTCTCGACGGTAGCGGCCGGGATGCTCAAGGCACTGCGTGCCTACGGCGTTCAGGCCGCCGATATCCAGACGTCGAACCTGAACCTCAACCAGAACTACGGTCCGAACGGTCAACTGCAGGGCTACCAGGCGCAGGAGCAATTCACCATAACGACGCGTGACCTGCGGCAACTTGGCGCGGTTGTCACCGCGGCGACGGCGGCTGGCGCGAATCAGCTCAACGGTCTCACCTTGACGACCGCCGATCCGAACGCCGGCCAGCAGCAGGCCGTGCAGGCGGCACTCAAGGCAGCCGGGGCCCAGGCGCGTGCCGAGGCGGCGGAGCTCGGCGTGACCCTTGGCGGCGTGCGCACCGTGCACCTGGTGAACACCGCAACGCCGTTGCCGATCGCGTTCTCCGTGGACCACGCCGCC
>JAJYNV010000013.1 GCA_021786135.1 Bacillota bacterium | reverse complement strand
GACCGGCGAGAACATAGATCGCGTACAATTCGCTGTCGAATGACGAAGTCTTGCCTCCACTACGTATGGCGCCGCCAACAACAAAGCCCACGATACGTCCATCAGACTCGGCGACATGGACGAACTTTTGCTCTCCCGAAGAAAGAGTGCCCTCATTCGCCAAGATGCCGCGCCATCGCTGCTCACGCGAGTCATATGATAAAGAATCCAAGTACGGTTGCGGAACGATGCCTCGGTACGTTGTTCGCCATGTGTCAACTAGGACTTCGGCAATGCCACGGGCATCCTGCAGTAGACCGCGACGAACCAGCGCTGTATTTATGTCCATCCCCCGGAGCCAAAAATACGCCAGATCGTTTCAAGACTCAAGGTTCTAGCCCTACACATCGCCTGAACAGGGACTTTCGGATCCGTGCATCGAGTCTCCCTGGCAGGAACCGCGCCCGGCCAGGACGAAGGCGCAGCTGTTCCAACGCAGGGAGGCGTTTTTGCGTGCCAAAGGGGCCTGTGACCGCCCGGGACATCTTGCGCATCCGCCTTGGCTCCAACGTGGAGATCGCTCCGGACGGGGAGCTTGTCGTCTTCGAAGAGGTCCGCCAGGACGAGGAGAGCAACGAGACCCGCAGCCGCATCCGGGGACTGAGGCCGGGCCAGGAGCCTCGGGACCTCACGTCGGGAGAACGTGACCGTCAGCCGCACTTCTCTCCGGACGGCTCGCGACTGGCCTTCCTGCGCAAGGGCCGGCAGGAGCCGCAGATCTGGATCCTGCCGATGGCCGGCGGCGAGGCGTGGCAGCTGACCTCGGTGGCCGGCGGCGTATCCGAATTCTGCTGGTCGCCCGACGGGGACGTTATCGCCTTTACGACGCCGCTCGGCCCTGAGGGCATCAAGGCCGAGCCCCGCCCGGAGGAGAAGGATCCGCAGAGTCGCTTCACGGCCGACGTCAAGGTGATCGAGGAACTTGCGCACAAGCTGGACGGCGAAGGCTACTTCAAGGACCCGCCATGCCTTTGCACGATCGAGGCGCGGCAGGACGCGGAGCCGGTCGCGCTCACTGCGCCCCCCTATCGTGTGCATGACGTGGGCTTCGCGGCCGACGGCAGGTCCATCTACTTCCTCTCACGCCGCGGCGAGGACTATGACCGGGAGCTCTTCGACCTCCTCCTCTACCGCATCGCGGTCGAGGGAGGCGAGGTGACGGAGATCGCCCCTCCAGGCACGGAGGGATTCGCCGCAGGCAAGGACCGCCTTGCGATCGCCGTGAGCGATCCCAAGGAGATGGGCTACGACAATGCGAGGCTACTCGTCGCGAATCTCGACGGAGGCCCAAGACACTCCCCAGCACCGGACTTCGACCGGACGCTCGGCAACGCTGCGATCACCGACGTGCCGGCCACCGGCTTCACGGGTCTCAGCTGGGCGGAGGGTGACGAGGCGGTCTATGGCATCTACAGCGACGAGGGCACGTGTCAGCTTGGACTCTTCCACCTCGACGGACGTGTGGAGCCTTTGACCGAGGGACGCCATGTGGTCTACGGCTATAGTGTCGCGCGTGAGGGCGGGCGCATCGCGCTGCTCATCTCGAGCCTCGGGGACCCGGGCAATGTCTACCTGCTGGACCAGGGACGCCTCACGCGCCTCACAGACCTGAACCGGGACTTCTTCGCGGAATTCGAGCTCGCCGAGACCGAGTTCTTCCAGGCGGAGGACGCGGACGGGCACAAGGTCGACACCTGGGTCGTGCCGCCGCTCACGCCGCCCGGGTCCGGCAAGGCGCCGACGGTCCTGATGATCCACGGCGGACCGATGAGCATGTATGCGCACACGTACTTCTTCGAGTTCCAGCTGCTCGCGGCACAGGGCTTCGGGGTCGTCTACACGAACCCGCGCGGCAGCCAGGGCTACGGCTTCCAATTCTGTCAGGCCATCCAGCGGGAGTGGGGCAATCTCGATCTCAAGGACATCTATCTCGGACTCGACGCCGCCATCGCCCGCTATCCCTTCATCGACCCGGACTGCCTCGGAGTAGGCGGAGGCTCCTACGGCGGCTACATGACGAACTGGATCATCGGTCACACCGATCGCTTCAGAGCCGCCGTCAGCGGACGCTCGGTGGTGGACTGGCGCGCGATGGTGGGTAGCGGCGACGGCGGCTGGAGCTGGGTGGATCGCGCAGGCGGCGTACCGCCGTGGCGGGATGACAGCTGGTATCGCCAGCAGAGTCCGATCACCTATGTCGACCATATCGTCACCCCGCTCCTGATCGAGAACCAGGAGGGCGACCTGCGTTGCCCGATCGAGCAGGGCATGATGCTCTACTCGGCCGTGAAGTGGCTGGGCAAGGCACCTGTGCGCTTTGTGCGCTACCCCGACGAGTTCCACGGCATGAACCGCAGCGGCAAGCCGTGGCACAGGGTACACCGCCTGGAGGAGATCGTGCGCTGGTACCAGCTCTACCTCTGCCCTGAGGGACGCTGAGTTCCGGGTTGTCGAAACCGTAACCTGACCTTCCCAAGCCCATAATGGACTCTGGAGTGACCCCGGTTTAGTGGACAGGTCGGGGGATTGGCTACGAAGCGCGTGATTGGCGATCAGACATGGTTCATGGCATAGAGGCGATGCTCGTGCGTCAGGCCGTGCGCGCTGCCGGATCGAGCCTCCGCAGAAGGGCGATGGGCGTCTGCTCGTGCCCCTGGCCAAGCGGATTGTCGTAGAGCAGCTGGCGGACGAGTTCCTGGTCTACATCCTCCGTTGCGCCGAGGACGTTCACCGAGATGTCGTTCGCGTCGATGATGGCGACGCCGATTCCTTCACCAAGCGCTTGGGCGAGTTCTCGCGCGACGCCCTGAGGGTTCAGGGGCGCCAGCTTGGCATGCGTGTTGTAGGGGGGGATCGTGCCGCGCGTCGGACCGTCGATAGCCGATGCCTGCGGGCCGAGGATGTCGTAGAAGACGCCCTTGCGGCCGAAGACGCGTGCGACAGCCGCGGCCGCCGCTGCAAACAGGATGCGTGCGGCCCCGACCTCCCGCACCGCGAGTTCCATCGTTTCCGGTATGCCCAGCCCGATGCCGTGCGGCGTCTTGCGGACGAAGCGGGTGAGCAGCCGCGCGAGGGGGCGCGGGCGGATCTCGGCGACGGGGTAGGAGCGGCCCTGGCTGATCGCGACGATCTTCTCGCTCACGGCGATGACATCGCCCGGCTTGAGATCGCCCGATATCGCCTCCTGCACGATCGCCAGGAGGTCGTCGCCCTTTTTGACGAGCGGGGTCTTGACCGGGGCGCGCAGGAAGGCGCGTCCATCCGCCTGCGCGAAGAGGTGGCGGCCCCAGTTCGGCGTGTACCGAGCGAGCGCCGCCCTGGCGTCATCGCCGCCCGTGGCCGCGAACTGCCGGTCCCCGACCTCCGTGAAGTGTGTGCCTGCGGTGGTGGAGCGGCCGCCGCCCTCGAAGAAGACGCGAAGCCAAAGCTCCATGTTGATCACCCGCCAGAATAGGAGGCTCGACGGTGAGCGGCCCTGTGCGGCGTCGCGAAAGGCCCGGGCGACGCGCTCGCCCTGCCAGTATGGCCGGCTTTGGAAGAGCGGCGAGCGGAACAGGCTTTCGAACACGGCCCGGCGCGCGAAGAGCCAGCGCGACTCGGGTGTCGTGAAGCCCACTTTCCAGCGCCGTAGGCGGATCTTGTCCGGCAGCAGGCTCTGCATAGACTGGCGCAGGATGATGCGGCTCCAGCCGTCGCGGATGATCTCTGATTCGGGCAGCCCGAGGATTGCCTCCACGAGTTCCTGGTCGAGGTAGGGCACGCGCGACTCGATCGAGTGGGCCATCGAGTTGCGGTCCTCGTAGCGCAGGAGAGCAGGCAAGCTGTAGGTGGTGAGGTCCTGCCGCAGCCGCTCCTTGAGGTCGTCGTCGGGCCGGGTGTCCGGGGCTGGCTGGTGGGCTCGCAGGAAATCCTCGTGCAGCAGGGAGCGGGCAGGGATCGCCCGGCGCCGTTCGCGCAGCGTGCGTCGCACGACCGGCCAGATCACGTCCCGGGCCAGAGCGGCCTCACGCAGGAACGTGGCGATCTTGCGCTCACGCCACAGCTGGCGGAGGTAGACCATCTGGTAGGGCACGTAGCCTGCAAGAAGCTCGTCGCCGCCCTGACCGTCCAGAACAACCTTGACCTGATCCTTGGCGATGCGCATCACGCACCACTGGGCGTAAGGGCCCGTGCTGACGACGGGTTCGTCAAGATGCCACACCATGTCTTCCATCTCGTCGACGAACTGCTTCGAGTTCGGACTCGTGTACGTGGTGTCGGCGCCTGTCCTCTCGATCGCCGTCTCGATGTAGGCCCGCTCGTCGATGGGATCGCCGTCGAAGACGGCGGAGAAGGTCTTCACGTGGCCGCGCAGCGATGCGGCGTCCGGCAGGTGCTCGCGCAGAAGGTCGGTCATCAGGGCGACGATCGTCGTAGAGTCGAGGCCGCCAGAAAGCGCCGCGCCCACAGGCACGTCGCTGATGAGCCGCCGCGCGACCGAGGTCTTGAAGAGATCGTGGAACGCTTCGGGCGTCATGCCGCCGTCCCGGCGCAGCTGCGGCTGCCAGTAACGCACCGGCTCGCCGATCCGTTCGCCCTCGATTACGAGGTAGCTCGCGGCGGGCACGTGCCGCACGCCCTGGAAGAACGTCTCCTGGCTGTGGTCGTGCAGGCCCTGCGCAAGGTACTCGTAGACCATGCGGTCGTTCACTGCCCGCGGCAGGTCGGGGTCTTGCCAGAGCGACTTGATCTCCGATCCGAACAGGACGCGATCGCCAGATTGCGCGTAGTAGAGCGGCTTGATGCCGAAATGGTCGCGGCAGAGCACGAGCCGGTTCTGACGCTGGTCGGCGATGGCCACAGCCCACATGCCGTTGAGGCGCCGGAAGCAGTCGGTGTCCCACGCGGCATACGCCTGGAGCAGGACTTCCGTGTCGCTCTCCGTATGGAAGCGCCGACCCATGGCCAGGAGCTCCGCGCGCACTTCGCGGAAGTTGTAGATTTCGCCGTTGTACACGATGCGGATCTGCCCATCCTCGGTCTCCATGGGCTGATGCCCGCCCGCGACATCGATGATGCTCAGTCTGCGCATGCCTATGCTCATGCTGGGACTCTCGCTGATGCCGTGGTCGTCCGGGCCGCGATGCCGGATCGCCGCAGTCATACGCTCGAGCAGCGCGTGATCCGGAGGTCCGAAGAAGCCGGCGATGCCGCACACGGCGAAGAATCCCTCCTAATGCATCCTGCAAGAAGGCAGGTCCCATCCAGGATAGCGCTTACCGGCCCAATGTGCATCCCGTAGCGCCATGGTCGCCCCGGTTGGACGTCATTCACACGCCGTCGGCTTGAAGGATGCGGAATTGGCCGCTTGCGGCCTTGAGGGATGCAGTGTAGTGTATTGGACGTCCTTTCCGGGTTGCTGGGGGAGGGAGTTCGTGGCTCAGCCCGAAGAAGCCGGCGCGCTGCGGCGGGATGTCACCGTCTGGGGTTCGTTCATGTGGGGGTACGCCGACGTCGGAGCCGACATCTACACGGCTCTCGGCCTGGTCGCCGGCGCCGCGATGGGCGCGACGCCCGTCGCGTTTGCTGTAGCAGGCATCGTCTACCTTCTGGTCGGGCTCGCCTATACGGAGCTCGCGTCGAGCTATCCCGTGGCGGGTGGCGGCCAGTATTTCACCCTGCGCGGACTTGGCGACGTCTGGGGCTTTGTCTGCGGCGCCGCCCTCCTGCTTGACTACACGATCGACATTTCGCTCTTCGCGGTATCCTCGTCCGGCTATTTCAACTTCTTCCTGCCTGCGCTCGGCGTGAACATCCACGCCTTCGTCGTATCGATCGGGCCCTTCGTCGGCGTCAACGTTCTGTGGATGACCGAGACGCTCGTCATTATCGCCTTCCTGATCGCTATCAACTATGTCGGCATCCGCATCTCCTCGCGCATCAACGAGGTTCTGGGCGTTGTCGCCATCCTCGGCCAGGTCGTGATCGTCGTCTTCGGCTTCGTCTTCGCCTGGGATCCGAATCTCATGCTGCTGCAGATGCGGCTGCAGTTCCCGGACATGCACAATTTCATGTACGGCTCGTCCCTGGCCATCATCTCGTTCGTCGGCCTCGAGTCGATCTCGCAGGTTTCCCAGGAGACCAGGCGCCCCGCCACGATCGTGCCCCGGACGTCCATCTCCCTCGTGCTCAACGTCCTCATCTTCGCCCTCGCCTTCTCCGTCCTGGGCATGGGCCTTCTGCCATGGCAGGTCCTCGGTGCGCACCCTGGCGATCCGATCGCCATCGTGGCGCAGAGGATCCCGATCATCGGCGCCATCGCCGCTCCCATGACGGCACTCATCGGCGGCGTGATCGTGCTCATCTCGTCGAACTCCGGTGTCATGAGCGCGTCGCGCCTCACCTACTCGATGAGCACCTTCCACCTGCTGCCGGAGTGGTTCAGCGCCGTGCATCCGCGCTATCACACGCCCCACCGGACGATCATCGTCTTCTCCGGCGTCGCGGTCGTGCAGGCGATCCTTGCCTTCCTGACCGGCGAAGGCGCCATGAACACACTTGCGAACATGTACGCCTTCGGTGCGACGTTTGGCTACCTGCTCGTCTTCATCTCGCTGATCGTCCTGCGCTTCAAGGATCCCTACACGCCGCGCCCCTACCGGATGCCCATCAACATCGCGCTGAAGGCGAAGGATGACGGGGGGCCGCAGGTGGCGTTCCCGATCCTCGCCGTGATCGGCTTCCTCGGCGTCGGCACGATCCTCTTCGAGGTGATCCTGACGCACGCGATCGGACGCATCGCCGGCCCCGCCTGGGTCATCGCGATGCTCATCCTCTACTACATCTACCGCCGCCGGGCCGGTCTTCCGCCCTGGCGCGCCCTGCCGCGCGACTGGGAGAGTCAACAGCGCAAGACGCTGCGCGAGGCGGAGGAGTACGAGCTTCTCGCCGAGTATGAGGCGGCGCTGGAGGACAAGGCGGCCAGGGGAGGGCGCGCGACATGAAGCGCGGCTTCGCCCTGGTGATCGGCGGCATAGCTCTCGTGCTGGGCGTGATCATCATCGTGCGCGGCATCGCGGAGCACGGCAGCCTGCTCTACGACCTCATGGGCGTCCTGTTTGTCGCCCTGGGCGCCGCACGCATCTACGAAGCGCGGCGGAGGAGAAGCTGACATGGCGCTTCACGTTCGCCTGCTTGGTACGATCATCTCCGTCGTCTTCCTCGTGCTGCTCACCCTCGTCTTCCGCTGGATGTTCCGTGTCCCCCGCCAGCTGCCGTACGAGGTGGCCAAGATCCGGCGCACCGTGAACCAGCTGCGGACGCTGGTGGTGCCCGTCGTCGCGGCGATGTCCTCGGAGCGCGCGGTGGAACTCGCGTGCCGGCTCGCCGAACCGCAGCAGGCGCAGATCATCCTGGTGCATGTCCTCGAGGTCCCGCTTTCCTTGCCGCTGGACGCCGCGATGCCGGTCCAGCGCGCGGCCGGCGATGCGTCGATCTCGGTCGGCGTGACGATCTGCGAGACGCACGAACTGCCCTGCGAGGGGGTCATCGTGCCTGCGCGCAGCGCTTGGGAGGGTATTCTGCGGGTAGCCCGCGAGCGCCACGCGGATCTGATCGTGCTCGGTCTCGACGCCAAGATGCGCCGGCCGGGCGAGGAACTCAGCCGCAACGTGGCGCAGGTGGTGCGCCGCGCTTCGTGCGAGGTTCTCGTCGACCGGCCCGCTGCCGGAACGATCGAAGAGGTGCCGTCGGCGACCTGAGCAATTGGTGATGCTAGACGCGGAGGTGGCCTCAATGCCCCACGCGTCTTGGCCTTTTTTGGCCCTGCTGATGCTTTCGTTCTGGCCGCCCAGGTTCGCTGCCGCACCGGGCGAAACCGTGCGCCAGGCGGCGACCACGTCGCCGCCCGCCCTTGCGGCGGTGCCGGGCTGCCAGCCGACCGCACCTGACGGCACCGACGCCGCGTGGGGCCTCATCGGTCACATGACGACCGACTTCCCGACATCGGCGCCGGGGCGCAACTTCAACATGGCACTGGCGACAAGGCGCCTCTGCGGCACCGTGATCCCGGCAGGCGGAGTCTTCTCGTTCAACGGGCAGCTCGGGCAGGCCAGCCGGGCCGAGGGCTACCAGGTAGGGCGCGTGTTCATCGGAGACCGCATTGTGCCTGGCTACGGCGGCGGCGTCTGCCAGGTGGCGTCGACGATCTACAACGCGGCGCTCCGTGCCGGCCTGCCGATAGCGGAACGCCACCAGCATGGCCTGACGGTGCCCTACCTCCTGCCTGGGGAAGACGCCACCATCTCCTACGGCTACCTCGATCTGCGCGTAGAGAACGATACGGGCGAGCCCATCCGCCTTGTCACGAGGGCTCAGGGCGGGCGCGTCACGGCCGAATTCTTCGGCGCGCGCCAGCCGCCGGAGGTGCGCTGGATCCACAAGGAGATGAGCCGCACGCCTTTCTACACAGTGCGCAGAAACGACCCTAGCCTCCCTGCGGGCAGTGAGGAAGTCGATGCGCCGGGTCAGGAGGGTGTAGTCGTCCGCTCCTGGCTCGAGCGGCGGTGGCCCGACGGCCGCCAGGAGACATTCGACATGGGTGTCGACAGTTATCGCCCCAGTCCGCGCATCGTCCGGGTGGGCACCGGCCAGGCGCTTGGCGAGAAGGGCCGGCTCCGGCCGGTTGACAGTTGAGGCCGCTCTGCTAGCCTTGTTGCGGGAGGCGGTCTGAGCTGGCAGCCGAGGAGAGTCAGGGTCTGCGTCGGGTACTTGGCTGGCAGGAAGGCACGGCGCTGACGGTCGCCTCGGTGCTCGGCTCCGGTGTGCTCTACCTTCCGGCGCTAACGGCGCAGGAGGCCGGGCCCGGCGGCATTCTGGCCTGGGTGGCCATGGGTCTTCTCATCATTCCGCTCGCCTTCACCCTGGCGCGGCTTGCGACCAGGTTTCCGGACGCCGGCGGCATCGCCGCGTTCGCGCGCGCGGCGTTCGGCCCGGCCGGCGGCGCGGCGGCGGGTTGGCTGTTCCTGGGCACGGTGCCTTTGGGTGCTCCGATCGCCGCACTGATCGGCGCCGGCTATCTCGCGGCGGCGTTCGGCCTGTCGCACCTCGGCATGATCGCGGTGGCGGGGGCTCTCCTGGCGCTCGCCATCGTGCTCAACGCGCTGGGCGTGGAGATTTCCGGCCGTGCCGCGACCGGCGTGGTGGGGCTGATCGCACTGCTTCTGCTGGCCGCCGTCCTGGTCGGGTTCATGCATCTCAGGGCCGCCGACTTCGAGCCGGTGCTGCCGCATGGCATCATGCCCGTCGGACTCGATCTGGCGCTTCTCTTCTGGGCCTTCGTCGGCTGGGAGGCGGTCGCCAACTACGCCGAAGAGTTCGCCGAGCCCGAGCGAGACCTCAGGCGCGCCATGATCACGAGCATCGCCCTGATCGATGGCCTCTACATCCTCCTGGCTGTCGTGACCGTAGGCACGGGCGCCTACATCGGCGGCGGCAGCCGGGATGCTCTGGCGGTCATGCTGGGTCAGGGCGGAGGACGCGTCGGGGTGCTGGCCACATCCCTCCTGGCCCTGCTCGTCACCTACGGCACCATCCACGCCTATGTGGGCAGCTTTGTCCGACTCGTCTATGCCCAGGCGAGGGCAGGGGACTTTCCCGCCTACTTCGCGCAGCTCCACCCGGAGACGCGCACGCCCCTCAGGGCGATCTGGAGTCTGGCCGTCGTGTTCCTGCTGGTGCTCGGGTTGGAGGCAGTCCATCCCGTGGGCCTTGAGGGCCTCGTGGCCTGGTCCTCTGCTGTTTTCATCGCGCTCTACGTGCTGGCGCTCTGGTCGGGCCTGCGCCTCCTGACGGCACGGGGCGAACGCCTGACCGCTTTCGTGGCCATGCTCGTCTGCCTCGGCACCTTGCCGTTTCTCGGCTGGGGCGCGCTCTACCCCCTGGCGCTCGCGGGGATCGGTGTGGCCGTGCGCCTTGCGCGCGGGGATGGGCAAACCCTCTGGCAGGGCCTGAAGACCAGGGGATAGGCGGGGTGCGGACCGGCAGGAAGCGGCCGCTCCGATGGTAAACTTCCCGACAGGAATCGACGTAATCGCATCCGGCCCGGCCCTAAGGAGGTCCCTGCTTGGAGTTCACGCGCGTAGACCATCCGATCGTGCAGGAGAAACTTCGTCTCCTGCGGGACGTCGCCACACCACCCAAGGAGTTCCGCGCCCTGCTTGCACAGGTCTCGGTGCTTCTGGCGTTCGAGGCCCTGCGCGACCTGCCGGTCGAGGAGGTGGGCGTAGAGACGCCGATCGCGCATGCCAGCGGCGTGCGCCTCGCGCACGGCCAGCCGGTGCTGGTGCCGATCCTGCGTGCCGGCCTCGGCATGTCCGACGGGATTCTCAAGCTCCTGCCCGAAGCCGCGGTGGGGCACATCGGCCTCTACCGGGACCACGAGACGCACCAGCCCGTCGAGTACTATCGCAATCTCCCGGCCGATATCGCGCAGCGCGACGTGCTGCTGCTGGATCCGATGCTGGCGACGGGCGGATCGGCGGTGGCCGCGCTCGACATGCTCAAGTCCCTGGGGGTTGCGAGCCTCCGCCTCATCTGTCTCGTCGCGGCGCCCGAGGGCGTCGCGGCGGTGGCGGCCAGGCATCCCGACGTGCCGATGTTCGGTGCGGCGCTCGACAGCCATCTCAACGAACACGCCTATATCGTTCCTGGCCTGGGAGACGCGGGCGACCGCCTGTTCGGAACGCTCTGACCCGCCGGGCGCATGAACATGAGAAAGCCGGCCAGCGATCTGCTGGCCGGCTTTCTCATGTTCTCAGATGTGCACTCCGTTCGTCGGGGCGTAGGCGCGGAACCTCTGCGCGAGATCCTTGGTGACGGGACCCGGCTTGCCGTCGCCCACGCTGCGCTCGTCGACCTTGACCACGGGGACGATCTCGGCGGCGGATCCCGTGAGGAACACCTCGTCCGCGTTCCACAGCTCGTGACGCGTGAAGGTGGTCTCGAGCGTCTCGTAGCCGGCCTCGCGGGCGAGGTCCAGCACAGTCGCGCGCGTGATGCCGAGCAGGATGCCGAGGTGGGGGGCCGGCGTGACAAGGACGCCCCTGCGCACCATGAAGATGTTGTCGGCGCTGCACTCGGCGACGAAGCCCTCCTCGCTCAGCATCAGGACCTCGCCCCAGCCGTGCTGGTTGGCCTCGAGCTTCGCCAGGATGTTGTTGAGGTAGTTGAGCGACTTGATCTGCGGATTGATGATTTCTGCGCGTGACCGGCGGGTGGAGCCGGTGCCGATGCTCATGCCGTTCTCGTACAGCTCGGGCGGGTACAGGGAGATCCTGTCGGCGATGACGACGACGGTGGCGCGACCGCACTTGCGGGGATCCAGCCCGAGGTCACCCGGGCCGCGGGAGACCACCAGGCGGATGTAGGCGCTCTCAAGGCCATTCTCGCGGCAGCTCTGGCGCACGATCTCACGCATCTCGTCACGGCTGTAGGGGATCTCCAGCATGATCGTCTTGGCCGATGCGTAGAGGCGCTCCAGGTGCTCTTCAAGCTTGAAGACGACGCCGTCGTACACGCGGATGCCTTCAAACACGCCGTCGCCGTAGAGCAGGCCATGATCGAAGACTGAAACCTTGGCATCTTCCCGGGGGACAAACGTTCCGTCGAGGAAAATCTTCTGACTCACGTGCGTAGACCTCCTGCAAGCGAGCGCGGATGGACACTCCCCCTGAGCCCACGCCTAGATTACCACGTTGGACAGGTTGCTTCCTACGGTGGCAGGGTGCCACCTGTCCCAGGGCGAACCCCGGACATGGTGGAGGGGGTACGAGGTGCAGGAGGCCCTGCTTGGCCGTCTGGTCGCGAGATTGGGTTACGAGCCGTTCGGCCCCGAGCTGCGCGTGGTGACAGCGCCGGCCGCCACCCTGCAGTGGGAGCGCGAGATCCTGCGAGCCCTGGGCGGAGGCAGCCTGCGCCTGCGCGTCGAGACCCCCTCGCGCTTGGCCGCGGAGATCCTGGCGGACCTGGGCGAGATGTCAGCGTCCCTCAGCCGCGCGCAGACGCGAGCGCTCGTGCGCATTGTGGCGGCCCGCCAAGCGACGCTGGGCGCCTTCGGTGATGCAGAAGGCGGGCGCCACGGGGCAGAGTCGCTCCTGACCGAGACGCTGACCGCCGCCTGGCGGCAGACACCCTCCCTGCCGGAGGCTCTGGCGCAGGTGCTCGGCGGGCGAACTTTCGCAGCGCTTTGCGCGGCCGAGCGCGGTGTGCGCCAGATGGCCGCCGAGGCAGGCCTCGTCCCCGAGTCCCATCTCATCTGGCGTGCAGCGGAGCGAGCGCAAGACCTCGCGTGGGAGAGCGAGAGCATCTTCTGGCCGGAGGGGCCTCTTCTGGAGCCCGAAAAGGCGCTCCGGCAGGCACTTGAGACGAAGGGTCTCCTGGCGAAGCTGCCGCTGATGCCACATGACGCGCCTCGACCCGAGGTCGCCGTCGAGGTGCGGGGGGCGCCTGACATGCGCACGGAGGTGCATGAGGCCGCCAGGCGCTGCCTTGATCTCGTCCGCGACGGTGTGGCACTGGAGGAGATACTCATCGGCTGCGGCGATTTCGGGCAGCAGGAGCGGCTGCTGCGCTCCGCTCTTCGCGAGGCTGGCATCGCCGCCGACGCCGGCCCGGAGCCGAGCGAGGGCGAGCCCATCATGCTCTGCTGCCGTGGCATTCTGGAGCTGGCGCGCGGCGAGGTCCGCGATGCTCTCCACCACCTGCTTGGCAGCGGCATGCTGCCCCGGCCGGGTTCCTTGCGCGACAGCCTCGTGCGCCATCTGCGCGACGGTCACGCCGCATCGGGCGAAGCTCAGGAGTTTCTTGCGCGCCTGAGTCAGGCCGTCGACGCCTGGCCGCGCGTGGCAAGCTTCGCGGAGCACTGCAGGCAGTTCCGGGCCATCGTGGAGATCGCCAACCTCGAAGACCGGCTGCAGGACCCTGCCATGGCCCGTCAGGCGGCCATCGCGGGCTCCATCGACGAGCAGATCGATGCGATCGCCGCCGTGGCGGGCGAGGGTGCATTCGAACGCCCCCTTGCCCTGCGCCTTCTGGGCGATGCCCTCGCGGCGGCGCGCCCTGGCTACGAGCCGAGGCGCGAAGCGGTTCGCATTGTACCGGTGGGGGAGATGCACGGGCTCGAGGCGGACCATGTCCTCCTGCTCGGGCTCGCAGAGGGGAGATTCCCGCCGCTCGCGCCCAGCCAGAGCATTTTGCGGGCGGGTGAGATGCTCGAGGCCGAGGCGATGGGATTTCCGCTCGCGGAGCCCCTCCCGGAGCGCAGGCAGCGCGGGCTTCTGGCGGTGGCGGCAGCTCTCGGCGCCGCGCGGCGAAGTCTCTATCTCAGCTTCGCGGAGATCGACGGAGAAGGCGGGGTACAAGCGGCGGCCATCCGCCTGCGCCATCTGGGCGAGCCGCTTCCCTATGCTCCAGGGCGGGCCGCAAAGGCGGCCGCGCGCGCCCTGTCACGCCAGGAGGCAGGCGAACTGCTGGCGGAGGCGGCCGGGCGCCAGCGCGACATCGGCCGCCCACAGGAGGCATTGCTTTCGCTGCTCGCAGTGCATCGGGAGGCGTGCGGCGAAGGGGCACACCTCTACGGACTGCGGCCCGCTCCCCCCGAGGAGAGACTCGGGCCGATGCCCTTGACGTTCACCGTGACAGGGCTCGAGCGCAGGGCGGCCTGCCCTTTCATCTCCTTCGCGCATGATGTCCTCAGGGTGGAACGGGAGGAGAGAGCCGGCTTCGATCCGGCGGCGCGTGGCGCTTTGGTGCATCAGGTGCTCAAGGAATTGCCCGCTGCGGCCCCGCCCGCGGACGAGCAGGCGAGGCTCGTCCAAGAGCTCGTGGAACAGGCGGCGCAGGCATTTGGCGTCCTGCCCCTGGACACGCCGCAGGGGCTCAGCCTGAGGCAGGAGCTCGCGACGGAGGTGGCGCGGACGGCGCGGCTCGTGTGGGAGGAGACGCGCCGCTCCGGCTTCACGGCGGCCGGACGGGAAGTGGCGTTCGGCCGTCGCGGCGACCTGCCGCCGCTTACGGTGATAGGACGTGATGGTCAGGATATCGCCATCGAAGGGCGCATCGACCGGCTGGACCGCCTGGGCAGGCAGCTGCGCGTCGTGGACTACAAGGTGCGGCGGCGCCAGCCCTTCAGCTTCGCGCGGGTCTACCATGGCCTCGACCTGCAGATCGGCGCCTATGCCCTGGCGGCCAGGCTTTCGGGCGGCGATCCGGTCGCGATGACCTATTGGCCTGTGCGGTTGGGTCAGAGCTGGGTGGTCGACGAGGGTGAAGACGATCCTGACGGCACGTGGCGCCAGCAGCGGCCGCGCGGTCTCTACCTCGCCGATCCGGAACTGCCCAGTGCGCTCGACCGCGAGGCACCGGACGGCGGTTCGCCCTTCCACCCGCTGCGGCGCAAGAAGAACGGCGAGCTGCAGCGCTCGGAGTGGGCGCTGGCGGAAGATCGCTGGCAGGCGCTGCTCGGCCGTGTCGAAAGGCGGCTTGCCGAACTCGTGCAGGAGGCGCAGGACGGGCGTTGGTCTCCGGCGCCGTTTGCTCTCGGACGACAGACGGCGTGCGACGGCTGCAGCCTGCGGCCGGCCTGCCGCCACGTTCCAGCCCGCGATGGCTACCGATGGCTGCGAAACGTCGCGCAGGAGGTGCTGGACGATGCCTCGACTGACGACTGAGCAGGAGACCGCCTGCGCCTTCGCGGGAGGCAGCGTGCTGGTCTCCGCGGCGGCGGGCGCCGGCAAGACGACGACGCTGAGCGAGCGGGTGGTCCGGCGCTGCCTGGATCCTGCCGATCCGGTGGAGATCGATCGCTTCCTGCTGGTCACGTTCACGGAGAAGGCGGCGCTGGAGATGCGCATGCGCATCTCGGCGGACCTCGGGCGGCGGGCGCTCGCCGGCGACGGCCGGGCGCAGGCGCAGCTCGAAAGGCTGCCTCTGGCGCAC
Organism: Bacillota bacterium; assembly: GCA_021786135.1. GTDB lineage: Bacteria > Bacillota > Sulfobacillia > JAJZYS01 > JAJYTV01 > JAJZQO01. The sequence goes on along the minus strand of JAJYNV010000013.1, from coordinate 7,717 downwards.
ATCTCGACCATTCACGGCTTCTGCCTCAGACTCATCCGCGAGGAATGGCAGGCCCTAGGTCTCGATGCGGAAGCAGCTCTGATGGACGAGCGGCAGGCGGAGGTCCTGCGCCGGCAGGCCCTGGACTCCACGCTCGGGGCCGCCTATGCGGAGCGGTCTTCTATGGCTCGGCTCGTCGCCTACTTCGGCGGTATGGGCGAGGATGACGGTTTGCGCGAGGCCGTGCTCAAGGCGCTGAAATTCCTCGACACGGTGCCGGACCCTGAGGGCTTTCTCTCCGATGCGGCCCAGCGCCACATGCGTGACGATGAACTGCAGTCGGCGCTGCGGCGGGTCATGGCAGAGAACGTCCGACAGGTGGAGGAGGCGGCGAGCCTCCTGCGTCAGGCTGCGGCGGCGGCAAGGGAACTCGAGGGTCAGAACGCGTATGTCGAGGCGCTCGAAGGCGAAGCCACACAGCGCGAGGCAGCGGTCCTGTCGACCGGCCTCGGTTGGGACCAGCACCGGCATCTGCTCCAGGATGCCGCTCTCTTTGCGCCCCTGCGCGGCAACAGCGCCCCCGGGCGGGAGACTGCCCACAGGCTGCGCGAGAAGGCGAAGAGGGTTCTAGCGCGGCTGTCGGGCGGGATCGCGAGTCTCGATGAAGCGGAGGTGCAGCGCCGGACCAGGGCGACGGATCCCATCCTGGCGGACTTTCTCGCGTTGCTCAGGGGGGCGATGGACGACTACCGTCGCCTCAAGCGGCAACGTGGGGTCCTCGATTTCGCGGACCTCGAACAGGAGGCGTATCGCCTGCTCACGGCAGGTGACAGCACGATCGGCGAGGGCGTGCGTCGGCGCTTCAGGGAGGTGCTGGTGGACGAGTTCCAGGATGTGAATCCGCTCCAGGCGGCGATCGTCGACCACGTCAGCCGCTTGGGCAAGGGAGGCAACCTCTTTGCCGTGGGCGATGTCAAGCAGAGCATCTACGGCTTCCGCCACGCCGCCCCCGGTATCTTCCTCGAACGCGAGCGCGAGGCGGCCGAGCGACGCGCGGCGCTCGGGCTCCGGCAGAATTTCCGCAGCAGGGCCGAAATCGTGGACGTGGTCAACGCGGTCTTCCGCGCGCTCATGCAGGAAGAAGCGTCGCCGCTCTACGATGCGCGCGCGGAGCTTGTGGCCGGCCGCGACCCGGACACCGTGCCTCCCGACCCCGACCCTCGCGTGCGGTTCGTCGAAGTCCGGGGCGTGGAGAGCGACGAGGAGGGCGACGAGCAACCCGCGCTGGTGCAGGAGGCCACCTGGATCGCGGCGGAGATTGCGCGGCTGATGGCAGCGGAGCATCCCGTCTGGGACGCCGCGGCAGAGAAGGTGCGCCCTGTGCGCTACGGCGACTGCGCGGTGCTCTTGCGCGGGCTGCAGAGTGCGGCTGCGGTGTTCGACGACGTCTTCGCGCTGCGAGGGATTCCTGCGATGATCCAGCGCAGCCAGGGCTACCTTGGCGGCCAGGAGCTGCAGACCCTCTTGAGCCTCCTGCGGACCATCGAACTGCCGGAGCGCGATTGGGACCTTCTGGTGACACTGCGCGCGCCGTGGTTCGACCTGTCACTTGCGGACGCGGTGAGCCTTCGGCAAGCCGCCGCAGGCGCGCCTCTCTTCGATGGCTTGCGCTCACTTGGCCAGAGCGACGGCCGCATGCGTACCATCCTCGACCGCATCGAGCTCTGGCGGCAATGGTCCCTCACGATGCCGCTCGACCGCCTGGTGGAGAGACTCCTCCAAGACACCGAGTACGGCGCGCATGTGGCGGGGCTGCCGCGTGGCGCGCAGCGCCGGCGGGACATTCTCGCCTTCCAGGAGGCGGCTGAGCGCCTGGCGAGACAGGGCCCCGCGAGCATCGGCGCCTTTCTTGCCGTCTTTGAGGAACTGTCGCGCCAGCATCTCGACGTTGCGCCGCCCGATGTCGACATGGGCGATGCCGTGCGCGTCACCACCATCCACCGCAGCAAGGGCCTCGAATTTCCCGTCGTCTTCGTGGCCGGGCTGGGCCGCAGGCTTGGCGGCAAGCAGGAGCGCGACCGCATCCGGCTGCATCGGAGCCTCGGAGTGGCGGCGGCGTTCCCGGACGACGCGGGCGGCCTCCACCCTACGCCTTTTTGGCGGGCGATCGAGGCGGAGGAACGACAGGAGGCGCTCTATGAGGAGATCAGGCTCCTCTACGTGGCGATGACGCGCGCTCGCGACCGCCTTTACCTCACTGCGACCGGGGAGGCCCCGGCGTACGGCGGTGCCGTGAGTCCCGCCCGCATCAGGGCGGCGACGAGGCCCGTCGAGTGGCTGGCTGCCCCGCTCCTGGCGGAGGGCCTGCCGATCGTCCGGATGGTGGAGACGGCAGGTGAGAAAGGGGACGTGGAGCGCGGCGTTGAGGCCGCGACGTTCGATGACCGCGAGGCGGCGAGCGCGTTCGCGGCCCTGCCGGACCGCAGAGCCGAGGAGCCCGGGACGCCGCCCCTGCGCCTGAGTGCCAGCAGCCTGGCGGAAGCCGAACAGGGCTATGGTGCCCTCCTGCGCCTCCGGCGACGGCAGCGCGGCGCCAGGTCACCGGAGGCGGCACGCGCCGCGGGCGTCTACACGCACCGCCTGCTCGAGTGCATCGATCTCATGAACCCGCCTGCTGATCTTGCGGCGGCGCTCGATGATCTGATCGGGCGGGGTCTCATGCCCAAAGCCGCCGCCGGCGTCGTTGACCTCGCGGCGGTGGGCCGTTTCCTCGCCTCTCCGACCGCCGCCCGCATCCGCGGCGCGCATCGCCTCGAGCGCGAACTTGCCTTCAGCGTGCTCGCGGACGCCTCGGGACGTCCCGAGACGGACGGGCGCACTGTGCTGCAGGGCAAGATCGACCTTCTGCTTGAAGATGACGAGGGCTGGATGATCGTCGACTTCAAGACCGATCACGTCACGCGGGCAAGGGTACCGGAGGCGGCGCAGGCGTACCGCGCCCAGGTCGAGGCCTATCGGCAGGCTTTGCGGGCGATCGCGGGGGTGGAGGCGCAGGCCGTGCTCTATTTCCTTGCACCTGGCGTCGCCGTGCCGATGGCTTAGCAGTCGCGGAGTTCATCGAAGGAGCAAGGAGGCGCAGCATTGGCGCAGGAGAGAAAGCGGCTTAGGGATCTCGGCATCCGGATCGGCGTGCTGCAGCCGGGCAGTTGGAACGCCATCACGGACGTCCCGGGCGTTCGCGTGGGCCATGTGACGCTGGGATCCGGGTCGGCGCCGGAGGATGGAATCTGCACCGGCGTGACCGCTATCGTGCCGCACGACGACGCGATGCCTGACCGAAAGCTCAGAGCGGCCAGCCACGTGATCAACGGCTTCGGCAAGACGGCGGGACTCGTGCAGCTCGCGGAACTGGGCGAGCTGGAGACGCCCATCCTCCTGACCAATACGTTCTCGGTGGGCGCCGCCCTCGAAGGCGGCATCCGCTACCTGATCGAGCACGGCAGCGGCGTGGGGGACGGCAGGCCAACGCCGAACGTCGTCGTGGGCGAGTGCAACGACGGTTACCTCAACGATCTGCGCGCGTTCGCCGTCCGTCCCGAGCACGCAGTGCAGGCGATCGAGCTTGCGGCGGCTGGTCCGGTAGCGGAAGGGGCCGTCGGCGGCGGCAGGGGCATGGTCTGCTGTGGCTGGAAGGGAGGCATCGGCACCGCCTCGCGGAAGGTGCCGGAGAGCGACTTCAGCGTCGGGGTGCTGGTGCAGGCCAACTTTGGCGCGGCAGCCGACCTCACCATCCTGGGCGTGCCCGTCGGACGTCACCTGAGGCCTGCCGACTTCAGGCCGCCGGATGGATCGATCATCATGGTCGTGGCCACGGACCTGCCCTGGGAAGCGCGAGCGCTTGAACGGCTGGCCCGCAGGACGACCTTCGGGCTCGCGCGCCTGGGCTCGGTGGCGTCCCACGGCAGCGGCGACATCGCGATCGCCTTCTCGACCTCCGCGGACGTCACGGGCGCCCATCAAGACGGCGGGCACCTGGCGACGGCTGCGTTCCATGCCGTCGCGGAGGCGACCGAAGAGGCGATCCTCAACGCACTCGCCGTGGCCGAGACGACTCGCGGGCGCTTGGGGCGCATCGTGCCGGCGCTGCCGCTCGCGAAGACGCTGGCCCTGCTGCCCCGGGAATAGATCGCCATGTCGCCCTCATCCCTGGCAGGGGATGAGGGCGGCGGGAAGGAAGTCATCTGCTCGGCGCACGGCCGGCCCCTTGGCTCATCAGGTGCAGGGCGGGGCGGTTGTGAAGCCGCAGAGCGGACAGCTCACCTGGCCGCGCGGCTCCGCGACGAGACGGGCGAGCTGGCAGTTGGGGCAGAGCTGACCCGCGGCGAGAACCGACGGAAGATCATGGTTCGGGAGCGAAACCCCGGGCTTGTCCAGAGACATCATCGCATCTCTCCTGTTGTCGAAGGTATCCCGGGTGCGCTCCGAAGACAAGCGGAAGGAGCGACCGTATTGACTGAGCGGCTTTCGGCGTTGACAAAGAGGCTCGAGGAGATCGACGACATCCAGCGTGCGGCGGCGGTGCTCGGGTGGGACCAGATGACCTATATGCCGCGGGGCGGGAATGCGGGTCGCGGCGAGCAGCTTGCGACGCTTGCCTCGCTGGCGCACGAGCGGCTCGTGAGTCCGGCCTTCGGGGCGGCGCTCGCGGCGTTCGCCGAGGAGGCGCAGGGGGCACCCGCGGATGACATCCGGCACGCGCTCCTGCGCACCGTGCAGCGCGCCTACGACCAGGCGACGAAGCTGCCTCAGGAGCTCGTCGCCCGCCAGATGCGCCTCACCGTCGAGGCGTACGAGTCTTGGGTGGCCGCGAGGGCGGCCAAGGACTTCGCCGTGTTTGCGCCGGCCTTCGCCAAGATGGTCGAGATCAGCCGTGAGATCGGCGAGGCCCTCGGTTATCCCGATGAGCCCTACGACGCCCTCCTGGACCTCTCGGAGCCAGGCATGACGGCAAAGGCGGGCGCCGAGCTTCTGGGCGAGCTCAAGGCGCATCTCGTGCCGCTGGTGCAGGAGATCGCCGCGCGCAAGGATCGGGTGGACCGCAGCTTCCTGTACGGCCACTTCGCGGACGAGAGCCAGTGGCAGCTTGGCCTCGAAGCGATCGAGGCCTTCGGCTTCGACTTCGGCCGCGGCCGTCAGGACCGGTCGATCCATCCCTTCACGACATCGTTCGGCGTGGGCGATGTCCGCATCACGACCCGCATCAGCGAGGAGTCGTTCGCATCCGCGTTCTTCAGCACGCTGCACGAGGGCGGCCACGGGCTCTACGAGCAGGGACTTCCGGCCGAGTGGGCCCGCACGCCGCTCGGCCAGGCCATCTCGAGCGGTGTGCACGAGTCCCAGTCGCGGCTCTGGGAGAATCTCGTCGGACGCTCGCGGGCTTTCTGGCGCTACTTCCTGCCGAGGGCCAAGGCAGTCTTCCCCGCTCAGTTCGGCGAGAACGGCGTCGAGGAGATCTACCGGGCGGTCAACTACGTCGAGCCGTCACTCATCCGCGTCGACGCCGACGAGGTCACGTACAACCTCCACATCGCCGTGCGCTTCGAGCTGGAACGTGCCCTGATGCAGGGAGAACTCAAGGCCAAGGACGTGCCGGAGGCGTGGCGGGCCAAGATGCAGCAGTACCTCGGCGTCACGCCGCCCGACGACCTTGAGGGTGCCCTGCAGGACATCCACTGGACCGGCGGCCTGGGCGGCTTCATCGGCTACACCGTCGGCAACGTGGTCTCGGCCCAGCTCTGGGAGGCGGCAGGGCGCACGATCCCGGACCTCACCGAGCGCATCACCCAGGGCGACTTCGCGCCGCTTCTCGGGTTCCTGCGCCGGGAGCTCCACCAGCTCGGCTCGCAAGAGAAGACCGAAGGGTTCCTGCGCAAGGCAACGGGCGAGGGACTCACGACGCGGCCATACCTTGGCTACATCACGGGCAAGTACCGCGAGATCTACGGACTCTAGAACCCGCTTCTGGGCTTGCGGGCCCAGACGGGAACAGGGCGCATGAAAGGCGCTGGCGCCGGCGGGCTCTCCGCGGGCGCCAGCGCCTGGCGATGCCGGTCAGTCGATCAGATGGAATCCAGCGCCCGTCAGGGCCGCCCGCGCGGACGAAGCCGCGTCGTCGGGCACGTAGATGGTGCCGAGGCGCTGGTCGCCGTGGGGGTGGGAGAGATAGGTGGCCTGGACATTGGCGCCGGTCGCAGCGACCGCGGCGAGGGCGCGCGCCATTTCGCCGGGCCGGTCGCCGACATGGAAGTGCAGGCGCGTGGCGTAGTCGATATCGAGGATCTCGTCGAAGAAGTGGTTGAGCTGCGGCCAGCCGACCAGCCCGACAACCTCGCCCTGATCGTCGGCGACGAGGACGGCCCGGCTCGGTCGGCGCCAGAGGGCCTTGGCGGCATGTTCGATCGGAGCGGATTGCGGCAGGGTCTCCACATGCTCCGCGATGGTGGCGATGGGTCGGTTCGGGTCTGCCTTCATGCCGTGCATGACCGAGCCGGCGAGATGCTCGAGGATGCTGCGCATGCGCACGATGCGGCCGCGAGGCTGCTCGTCGAGCACAAGGCAGGTGAGCTGTGCGTCCAGGAGCTGTGTGTAGGCTTCGCTCAGAGTGGCAAGAGGTGAGATGAGCGAGCGGTCCAGGGGCAGCATAAGTGATCCGAGCAACATCAGGCATCCGGCCTCCCGACTGCAGCTATTGGGGGGGTTCGGCTTTGCTCGCTGCGCTCCTGCCGGTCTGGCGCGCGAGCGTCAGCATGGCGGCGACGATCAGGGCTCCGCCGAGATATTGTAGCCAGGTGAGGACCTGGCCCAGGATGAGAAACGCGCTGATTGCGGCTGAGAGCGGTTCTGCCGTCGCGGCGATGCCCACCGTCGTGGGGCGCAGGCGCGTCAGGGCCATGACGTAGAGGGCGAACGGCACCAAGGTGCCGAAGACGACGACGAAGGCGACGAGCAATGCGCTTTCCGAGTTGAGGCGGCCCACGCCGTGCACCCAGAGCGGCCAGGGCAGAGTAGCCGCAATAGCGCCGAAGAGGAAGCCGTACGCCGTGGTCACGAGGGGCCCGTGCCGCTGCACGAGGTCTCTAGGGTAGACGGTATAGAAGGCGAGGCTGAGGGCGGAGAGGATTCCGAACACGACGCCGAGGGCCTCGAGGTGCAGACCGCCGTGGCCGAGCACCAGGAGCAGGGTGCCGAGGAGCGCGAGGCTGAGGGCCAGGGATTCAGCGCGTGCAGGGAGCCTGTGCTCCGTCAGGACGACATATGCGGCGATCAGGGGCGGTCCGAGGTACTGCAGGAAGGTCGCCATGGCGACGCCCACGCTCGCGATTGCGGCGAAGTAGGAGAACTGCACGAGCAGAAAGCCGAAGGCGCCGAAGATGGCCAGCCGCCCGAGGTCCCGCCAGGAAACGCGCAGCTGGCGCCGGTCGCGCGCCGCGAGTACGAGCAGGAGGATCAGCGCGGCGCCCCAGAGCCGCACCACGACCAGCAGGAGCGGGCTGAAGGCGAAATGCTGGAAGAGGATCTGCGCCACGGCGCCGCTGAGTCCCCAAAGGGCCGCCGCCACCAGCACCAGCAGGACGTTGAAGAGGCTCCTAGGCACCTTCAGGCGATGACCTGCCGCAGATAGTCGAGCGCTATGTTGCCACCCGAGAGCACCGCGGCGCTGGGCACGTCGCTGGAGACC
>JAJYNV010000035.1 GCA_021786135.1 Bacillota bacterium | reverse complement strand
CAGGCTGGGGACGATCGCCCCGGCCACCCCGTAGACGCCCCGGGCAACCGCGAACACGGCGATGAGCTTCTGCGCGTCCTACGGCGTGGGGCGGCTGCTCGACGAGAACGCGGTCCAGCTGGCGGACGTGGCCCCAGCGAAAGCTGCGCAGGAAACCCGAGATGCCCGGCCAGGGTGGCCGGCAGGAGGAGGCCCGCGTCGGCCACCAAGTGGTCGTCGTCGAAGGCGGTGTCGAGCCGGTCCAGGCTGTTCAATGATCGCATCTGTCCGGTGCTCCCGGGACTTGAACCCGGACGAGGTTGCCCTCAACGGTTTTTGAGTTCGGGTTGGAGCGTCCGGGGGTGTCCGCCAGCGACGTAGGCTGAGCACGAAACAGGCCATCCGTTCGACGCCAGAAGGTCGTCCGACCGGGACCGTCCGAGCCTGTTGCTACCGGTTGTTGCTACCGGTCTGCGCAGCCGTCATGGAAGGGACCGGCGTTCCCACTCTGTGATCCGCGCCCTCCACAAGGAGGAGCTGTTTCCCCGTCCCGGCAGGCCGTCGCTTTGGGCACAGGCGCACCCGTCGATCGTTTGGGCTGCGGTTAATGAGCCGGATGCCTGTGCATCTTTAGCCGTAATGGCACTTGACGCACGGGCGACAATCGTGGGCGTTGGTGGGTGGTGGCCCGCCCCAGGCGCCAGAATACTTACGGTACGGCGGCCATCAGATCACCCCTGGGGCCGACCGGGGGAGGGGTCCCGTGGAGGGTTCCCATCTCACGCTTCAAGCGCCGGTGAGGATCGTCTCCGGCGCGTTCCTCAGCAGACGGGCGCTCGCGTCGCTGTCCGTCGGCGCATTCCTCGTCGGCGTGATGTCGGGCCTAGCGCCTTCGTTAGGCGCCGTGTCGCTGGCCGGCACGGTATATCTGGCAGCCGCGCTCGCCGTCTCACTTGCCCTTGCCAAGACCGGCACGGCGTGCGGCGTGAACGTCCTCGGGTACCTGTCCCGTGCCCAGTCTCCTCTCCTCACGCGCGCGTGTGACGCGACAGCATATGCCGTGGCGTCCGCAGCCACGGCGACCCTAATCGGCCTCGCCTTGTCCGCGGCCGGTACGGCACTGGGTGCGGATCGCGTTGTGGCCGCAACCGTTCCCATACTTGCGTACCTTGGTGCCAAGGAGCTTGGCATCACGCCAACCAGACACGTTGCGAGCCGCTCCTGGCAGGTTCCGCAGGACTGGGTCAAGGACCGACGAGTCGGCCCGCTCATTTGGGGGGTTTGCCTGGGATCGGGATTCGCCACATGGATGCCATTTCCAAGCTACTTCGGCCTGATCACGCTGGCTTTCCTACTGCCCTTCCCCAACGGCGGAGCCCTGCTTGGTCTGTACGGGGCCGCCCGAGCTGCTCCCGCTGTGGTCACCTCGATCACGGGGGGTCGGTACATCCACGCCATCAATGACCGTATGTGGCCGATCGTCCTGTATGGGCATATCACTGCTGGCTGCCTCAGCTTCGCGCTTGCGGGAGCACTCGCTTCATTCGCGGTGAGATGATGGGTATGCCGTTGTCCCAATGGATCACCTTGGCTGCCGCCATCTCTCTGTCGCTGATCCTCGTCTATTCCGGTCTTCGAAAGGCTGCGAATGTCCACAAGTTCGGGTCTATCCTGGAGACGACCTATGGCCTGAACCGCACCGTTGCTGCGATCGCTGGTCCTGCGATTCCGCTGTTTGAAGTAGCAATCGCAGCTTCGCTTGTGTGGCCGTCGACACGTGCTGAAGGGCTCGTTGCGACGATCATGCTCTTCTCTGTCATTGTCTTCGTCGCCGTGATCGCGCGGCTCAATGGGCGCTCCGGAGATTGTGGTTGCTTCGGCCGCGAGCGGGAGCAGCTGAGCTCGAGAACATTCGTGCGACTCATGGGGCTCATAGTAGTTGCAGCCATCGGTCTTGGCTCCGAAATGCCACGATTGGAGTCCCCGTCCAGCCTTCCGCTGCTACTTGACATTGGGTTCTTGGTGGCTGCGACCGCGGTGTCGTGCCTGATCGTTCGATCGTTGATCGTGGTTTCCGAGCCTTGATGGGAGTGGTTATGGATCTCTGGACGCTGTCGTACGTGGGTCTCTGGCTACTGGTGCTGCTTGAAGGGTGTGTTCTCGTACTGCTTCTTCGCGGTGCGGGCATGATGTTCCTTGGCACACGAGAGGGAATATCCCGGGACGGGCTGCCCATCGGGAGGACGGCACCTCCGTTCAAGGCACTCGACTCACACGCGCGTTCGATCTCGCTGGATGACTATCGCGGGAGCTGGGTCGTGATGATCTTCGCGGCGACGTCATGCGAGATTTGCTGGAGGTTGATTCCGGAGTTGCGTGGGCTGCGGGAATCCCTGGCCGGTGCTGCAGAGGTCGTCATCATGCTGCGTGATGATGTTCACGCAGTCGCGGAGTATGCCAAAGCGGCGGGTGATGACGTTCCAATCGTCGCCATCGGGCGGCGCGGTGTCGTGCAGGCATACAAGGTGCGCGTCAGCCCGTTTGCCCACGTCGTGGACCCCGATGGCGTCGTGCGGGCTAAAGGGCTTGTGAATGATGTCGAACACGTCGAACACCTGTTGTACGAGGCCGGCGTGCGCCACCCGCGGCTGGTCGTGCACGGTCAGCCTAGCCCAGCGGGGGTGAACGCCGGTGCTTGACTCAGGCGGCAACCGAGAGTCGGCGTCCCTAACCCGTAGGGCTCTAGAGGAGTTTGCTCGAGAGATCGATCGACGCGCGTTCCTCCGACGGGCGCTAGAAGTCGGTTTCGGCCTCTTTGCAGGTGCTGCGCTCGGTTCGTCTCGGATCATCTCGGTTCTTGCTGCCGACGGCGGGTGCAAGTCCTGCAGCCCTCTCAACAACACGTACTGTGGTGCCCTCGGCTATCCTTGTTCTACGAGTGCGGCGCCGGGCTGCCCGACGGGCTGCCGGATCTGCGAAAACTCCTATTGCTCGCATTGCGGCTACCCGGCGGGCTACTGGAGTGTCACCGGATGCGGCACGTGTAAGAACGGAACGGAATACTGCACCGATTGTGTGTGCCCCTCGAACGCGAGCTGCGCGGCTGGCGGTTGCACTTGTCGGAGCGGCTGCATCTGCTGCAATTGCTGCACACCGCAGGACATTGTGGCCGAGCTGACTCGTGTGACAGCCGAGCGAGCCAAGTCCGCTGAGCGCGCCGCGTGAAAAGGTTCAACCGCCGCACGCCTGGTTCCGCTGCAACTTGCGGTGATCGTTCGACTCCTTTTCTGCGGCCATGGTCCGGTCTAAGAGGAGTTTCTCTACGGCCGCAGATCCAGGCATGAGGTCGGCGCAAGGGAGAACAAGGTTGCGGACCTCGGCGCTGTTGGCGGCGGTGGCTGCACTCGCGTTCGCCGCAGGTTTCTTCGCGGCTCCGGCGAGGCAAGTCGCCACGCCGCGGCGGGCCGCTACGTCATCAACGGCGATCCCGAGTGCAGTCTTGCCACAACCATCTGCCTCGCCCGTGGTAGAGGCCACTCCCGCACTGAATCTTCCCCACGCGCAGATCCAATCGGGACTGTATCATCTGAATCAATTCGAAGCGGGTGAAGTGGGGCGCGCGTGGTCTTTCGTGTCTGCCTACAACTCTGGACAGCTGGCGCGGGTAATGGCCATGCTCACCGACTCACCCCAGCTGATCGACTGCGACTACAGTACGCGTCGTATGGAGACAATCGCTGGCCGCGCCGCCATCACGGAGTACCTGCGGAAGCAGTTTGCCGTGCATGACCAATGGACGGTCGACTACTATAGCGAGAATCCCTCCAACACCCGACTGGTCGTTCTCCTGCCGATAACGCGACGGAGCGACGTCCTGAAGAAACTCGGCGACGCAAGCGGCGTGAAACGAAGCTTCCCGGTCGTCTTTTTCCTGTCGTTCGCCGCAGACGGGACGCACATCGACCTAATCAATTGGGGCACCTTGGTGTCCGATAGAATCCTCCAGCGAGAGATCTGCACCCCGTAGGAGCTGCGAGTCTCAGGGCCTGTGAATGAAAGCCCTTGCGCGGTCGGAGCATTCCGCGGAGGATGAACTGATAGCGGTCATCTCGGAGAGCGGCAGCAACATGGCGGGCGACACAGGCACGGTGCTCACTGACGGCACGGTCGTGCT
>JAJYNV010000148.1 GCA_021786135.1 Bacillota bacterium | reverse complement strand
CGGGGAAGGCGTGGGGTCTGTCGAGGCGCCGCGCGGCATCCTCTTCCACCGCTACGCCTTCGACGCCAAGGGGCGCTGCGAGGCGGCGAACCTCGTCATCCCGACGAACCAGAACCATGGCAACCTGCAGCGCGACATGGAGGAACTCGTGCCGCAGATTCTCGACCGGCCGGAAGCGGAGATCGCGCTGCTGCTCGAGATGCTGGTACGTTCCTATGACCCCTGCGTCTCGTGTTCGACGCACTTCCTCGACGTGCGCTTCGTAGGTAAGGGAGAGCACAAGGAGGACGCCTGAAATGTGCCTTGCGGTGCCAGGCCAGGTAATCGAGATCGGGGAGGACAACATGGCGCTCGTCGACCTCGCCGGCGTGCGCCGCAAGGTCTGCCTGGACCTCGTCGATGGCGTCAGGGTGCAGGACTACGTTCTCGTCCACGTCGGATTCGCGTTGCAGCGGATCGACGAGGAGGAGGCCAGGCGGGCGAGGCAGCAGCTCGAGGCGATGTTCGCGCTCTCGCGCGGTGAGGCCGAGCCGTCATGAAGTATGTGGACGAGTACCGGGACCCGGAGGAGGCGCAGCGCCTCCTCGAGGCTATCAGGCCGCTCGCCGGGGAGCCTCTGCGCATCATGGAGATCTGCGGCGGCCACACCCACGCCATCTACCGCAGCGGCCTCGATCAGGTGCTGCCGGAGTCGATCCGCTTTCTGCACGGACCGGGCTGCCCCGTCTGCGTGACGCCGGCCGTGCGCATTGACCAGGCGATCGCCCTGGCAAAGCGGGGCTGCATCGTCGCCACCTTCGGCGACATGCTCCGCGTGCCAGGATCGCACGAGAGTCTCAGGCAGGCCTCGGCCCGCGGCGCCGACGTGCGCATCGTCTACGGCAGCCTCGACGCGGTGGAGATCGCGCGCAAGAACCCAGGACGCGACGTCGTCTTCCTCGCCGTGGGCTTCGAGACGACGGCGCCCGCGAACGCCTGCGCCATTCTGCACGCGCGGGAGCTCGACCTCGAGAACTTCAGCGTGCTCGGGAGCCACGTGCTGGTCCCGCCCGTCCTGCGCTACCTGCTCGATGCGCCGGGAACCGAGATCGACGCTTTCATCGGCCCAGGTCACGTCTCGACGATCGTCGGCAGCCAGGACTACGCCTTCCTGCCCGAGGAGTATGGCAAGCCGGTGGTGATTGCGGGCTTTGAGCCGCTCGATCTCCTCGAGGCTGTGCTCCTCCTCCTCCGCCAACGGGCGGAGGGGCGCTGCAGCGTCGAGGTGCAGTATCGCCGCGCCGTGCGGCCGGAGGGCAGTCCCAAGGCCAGGGCCGTGCTGGAGGAGGTATTCGAGCTTCAGGACCAGGACTGGCGAGGCATCGGCCGCATTCCGCGAAGCGGCCTCGGCATCAGGCCGGGCTTCGCGCCATTCGACGCCCTCAGCCGCTACCAGCCCGACCTCCCGCAGGACGTCGCCGAGGACGCCGGGGAGTATATCTGCGGCGCGGTGATCCAGGGTGCGAAAGCACCTGTCGAGTGCCCGGCATTCGGCCTCGGCTGCACGCCGGAGCACCCCTTCGGGCCGGGCATGGTCTCGTCGGAAGGCGCCTGTGCGGCACTCTTCCGCTATCGTCAGAACGCTCGGGAGGCGAGGGCATGACGGAGGTTGGTCCGCGCCTGCCGCAGGTCATAGAGGCGTCGCACGGCACCGGCGGCAAGATGACCCACGACCTGATCGAATCCCTGTTCCTGCCGGCTTTCCGCAATCCACTGCTCGAACCCTTGCTCGACCAGGCTGTGCTCGAACTTGGCGGCGTCCGGCTTGCCCTGACGACCGACAGCTACGTCGTGCAGCCGATCCGCTTTCCCGGCGGCAGCATCGGCGATCTCGCCGTCAACGGCACCGTGAACGACCTCCTCATGGGCGGAGCGACGCCGATTGCCTTGAGCGCGGCCTTCATACTCTCCGAGGGCCTCGCCGTCCAGGCACTGCAGGATGTCGTACGCGACATGGCCGAGGCGGCACGGCGGGCCAAGATCGAGATCGTGACGGGCGACACCAAGGTTGTCGGCAGCGGGGACCCGGAGGGGCTCTTCATCACGACGAGCGGCGTGGGGCTCGTGCCTGCCCACATCGACTGGTCACCGGCGAAGATCCGCAAGGGCGACGCCATCCTGCTCTCCGGCAGCGTCGGCGACCATGGTGCGAGCGTGATGGCGTCACGCTTCGGCATCGAGCTTGACACCGCGATCCCGAGCGACACCTGCGCCCTGCGCGAGGCTGTCTTTGCGGTGCGCGACATCCCTGGCATCCGCTGCATGCGGGACCCGACGCGAGGCGGCGTTGCGACGACGCTCGCGGAGCTCTCGGCGCAGAGTTCACTCAGCCTGACGGCGGACGAACAGAGGATCCCTGTGCGCGAAGACGTGCGGGGGCTCTGCGAGGTGCTCGGCCTCGACCCCCTCTACGTCGCGAACGAGGGCAAGCTTCTCACGGTGGTGGCGGCGGAAGACGCGCAGGAGGTGCTGGCGCGCCTCAGGGGCGTCGCGGAGACCAGGGATGCCGTCATCATCGGCGAGGTGACGGACGATCGTCCGGGGCACGCGAATCTGCGTACCCTGCTGGGCGCCCTGCGGCCGCTCGACCTCCTGCCGGTCGAGCAGCTGCCGAGGATCTGCTGAGATGCACGAGATGTCGCTGGCCGTGGAGATCCTCCGCATCGCCGACGAGGCGGCGGCAGAGGCCGGGGCAGGGCGGGTGCTGCGGGTGGGGGTTGGGGTGGGTTGGCTTCTCCAGGTGGAGGAGCAGAGCCTCGCCTTTCACCTCAGGGCGATGCGCCAGGACTACCCGCGGCTCCGCGAGGCGGTCTTCGATCTCGCAGAGGAAGCCGTGCGGGTGCGCTGCCGTGCCTGCGGCGAGGAGACGCAGCAGGCGGATTGGGGTTTCTCCTGCGGCAGCTGCGGCTGCAGGGACGTCGCGGTGGTGACGGGCGACCGGCTCGAAGTGCAGGACATGGAGGTGCTGACGGACGATGTGTGAGACAGAGGGCACGGGACATCTGCACCAACATCAGCATGTGGCGGTGCACCGCCACGCCATGGAGGCGAACGACGAGATCGCATCGCGGCTCAGAAGGAGCTTCGCGGCACGGGGTGTGTTCGTGCTGAACCTTATCAGCGCGCCGGGCAGTGGCAAGACGACCCTGCTCGAACACACGCTCGCGCAGCTCGCGCCGCTTAGGGTCTCGGTGCTGGTGGGGGACGTCGAGACGGAGCGCGACGCTGAGCGCCTGCGCAGCTGCGGGGTGCCGGTCTCGCAGATCGTGACCGCCGGCACCTGCCATCTCGAGGCCGAAATGGTGGCGAACCACCTGCCGGAAGTGGACCAGCGCGAGCTCGATCTCCTGATCGTGGAGAACGTCGGGAACCTTGTCTGCCCGACCGCCTACGATCTCGGGGAGGACGCGAAGGTTGCGCTCGTGAGCACGACGGAGGGAGAGGACAAGCCGCTCAAGTACCCGGCCATCTTCCACCGGGCCCAGGTCGCGCTCGTGACGAAGTCCGATCTCGCGCCGTACCTCGACTTCGACCGTGAGGCCCTCTTCGCGAACATCCACACGGTGCATCCCGGACTCGACGTGCTCGAGGTGTCGGCCAAGACGGGCGAAGGCCTTGACCGCTGGCTTGCCTGGATCCGGGCGCAGGTAGAGGCAAAGAGAGCTGTGCCGTCTGGGGTGTGACGCAACATGCCGCCAAGTGGGTCGACCGAGGATACGTCCTGGCTCGAGGGACGCCAGGGCGACGAGGTTCTCGCGCTTTCGCTCGAGGTCACAGGGACCGTGCAGGGAGTGGGCTTCCGGCCCTTCGTCTACCGCCTTGCCCAGGAGTATGGGCTCCGGGGCTCCGTGCGCAACGAGGGCTCATGCGTGCGGATCGAGGCTCAGGCCGAGGTGCGGCAACTTGAAGGGTTCCTGCGGGATCTCCGCGGGCGGGCTCCCGCCGCCGCGGCCATCGAGGCCGTGTCGGTCCGGCTCCTGCCGCACCGGCTGGAAGAGCCCTTCACGATCGTCCCTTCGAGCGTCGAGGGCGGGCGGGAGTCCATGGGCATACCGATCGACGCCGCCATCTGCCCGGACTGCCTCGAGGATCTCCAAACCCCCGAGAGCCGTTACTACCGCTATCCTTTCACGTCG
>JAJYNV010000391.1 GCA_021786135.1 Bacillota bacterium | reverse complement strand
GCAACGAGGCGTCGAGGGACGAGACCTGCACCAGGGTGCGGCTCTCGCCGTCGATGACGAGCTGCGCGTAGATGTGCTGCAGCGAGCGGTAGACCGCGAGACGCGGCCGCTCCACCGTTCCGAAGATCCGCTTGCGCACCCGGCGGTGACGCCGGTCGCGCGCGCTGAGTTCCTTTGCCATGGGGCCCTCCTACTTCTTGCCGGTCTTGCCGACCTTGCGCCGTACGTGCTCGCCCTGGTAGCGGATTCCCTTGCCCTGGTAGGGCTCGGGCGGCCGCACGCGGTGGATGCGCGCCGCGACTTCTCCAACCTGCTCGCGGTTTGCACCCTGGACGATGACGGCGTTCTGGGCCGGGACCTGGAACTCGATGCCCTGGGGCGGCACGATCTCCACCGGGTGGGAGTAGCCGACGGTCAGGACGAGCTTGTCGCCCTGACGCGCCGCGCGGTAACCGACACCGACCAGCTCGAGGCGCTTCTCGAAGCCCTTCGTTACGCCCTCCACCATGTTGGCGACGAGCGTGCGCGTGAGGCCGTGCAGCGCGCGATGCTTAGGTGCGTCGGAAGGTCGGGTGACGACGAGCGTCTGGCCCTCGAGGCGAACGGAGATCTCGGCGTTCAGTTCGCGCGAGAGTTCGCCCTTCGGTCCCTTGACGCGCACGGCGCTCCCGTCGATCTCCACCGTCACCTCGGGCGGGACGGGGATGGGCACCTTGCCAATGCGGGACACGTCATCACCTCCCTACCAGATGTAGCAGAGCACTTCGCCGCCGAGGCCGAGGCGCCGCGCCTCAGCGTCGGTGACGATGCCCTTCGACGTCGAGACGACTGCGATGCCGAGGCCGCCGAGAACGCGCGGCAGCTGGTCCTTGCGGGCGTAGACCCTGAGACCAGGCCGCGAGATGCGCCTGAGGCCCATGAGGACGCGCTTGCGCTCCGGTCCGTACTTGAGATGCACACGCAGGATGCCCTGCGGGCCCTCGTCAATGCGCTCGTAACCCTGAATGAAGCCTTCCTCGCGCAGGATGCGGGCGACCGCCTCCTTGACGCGGGAGGCCGGGATGTCGACCTGCTCATGACGCGCGTGCGACGCATTGCGCACACGGGTCAGCATGTCGGCGATTGGATCGGTCATGACCATGCTCCGGTCCTCCTTACCAGCTGGCCTTGCGCACGCCCGGAATTTCTCCGCGCAGCGCGTGTTGGCGGAAGCAGTGACGGCAGAGGCCGAAGTGGCGCAGGTAAGCCCTGGGCCGACCGCATTCACGGCAGCGGTGGTAGCCGCGCACCTTGAACTTCTGAGGCCCCTGGGACTTCTCGATCAGCGACTTCTTGGCCAATCCTCTTCCCTCCTAGTCGCGGAAAGGCATCCCGAGCAGGCGCAGAAGCTCCTTGGCTTCCTCGTCCGACCGGGCGCTCGTTACGATCACGATGTCCATGCCCCGGATCTTATCTACCTTGTCGTAGTCGATTTCCGGGAAGATAAGCTGTTCCTTGAGGCCGAGGGCGTAGTTCCCGCGGCCATCGAATCCTTTGCCCGACACGCCGCGGAAGTCGCGCACACGCGGCAGCGCGATGTTCAGCAGGCGGTCGAGGAAGTCGTACA
Organism: Bacillota bacterium; assembly: GCA_021786135.1. GTDB lineage: Bacteria > Bacillota > Sulfobacillia > JAJZYS01 > JAJYTV01 > JAJZQO01. Next base: position 2,578 of record JAJYNV010000391.1, on the reverse strand, counting down.
TACGCTGTCCGCGCAGCGTAACCTTGGCGCCGATCGACATCCCCTCACGAATCTTGAACGTGGAGATGGAGCGCTTGGCCTTGGTGACGACAGGCTTCTGGCCCGCGATCAGCCCCATCTCGGCGACCGCGGACTCGAGGAGCTTCGGGTTCTGCACGGCGTCGCCGACGCCCATGTTGAGCACGATCTTCTCCAGCTTGGGCACCTGCATCGGATTGCGGTATTCGAAGCGCTTCGTCAGCGCCGGAACCGCCTCTCCGAGGTACCGCTCCTTCATCGTCGGCATGGTCTCCTCCTAGCGTGCGAACGGCTCGCCGCAGCTGCGGCAGACGCGTTCGCGGACGTCACCGTCCACATGGGTGCCGACGCGAGTCGGCTTGCCGCAGTGGCTGCAGTAGAGCATGACGTTTGAGAGGTCGACCGGCCCCTCTTTCGTCACGATGCCGGCCTGCATCACCTTTTGCGTGGCCTTCTGGTGTCGCTTCTGCTTGTTGACGCCCTCGACGATCACCCGCCCCGCCTTAGGCAGCACCTGCAGCACCTTGCCGCGGTGTCCCTTGTCCTTGCCCGCAATGACTTCCACCTGGTCGCCCTTGCGAATGCGCTCGGCCATTTACAGCACCTCCGGGGCGAGCGAGATGATCTTCATGAACTCGCGCTCGCGGAGTTCGCGCGCGACAGGTCCGAAGATGCGCGTGCCGCGCGGCTCGCGCTCGTCACGCAAAATGACGGCCGCATTGTCATCGAAGCGGATGTGCGAACCGTCTGGACGCTGCAAGCCATCGCGTGTCCTCACGACGACCGCCTTCACGACGTCGCCCTTCTTGACGACGCCGCCCGGAGCCGCCTGTTTGACGGCGCAGACGATGACATCGCCAATGTTGGCGTAGCGCCTGAGCGATCCGCCGAGCACCTTGATGCACTGCAACTCCTTGGCCCCCGTGTTGTCCGCCACCGTCAGACGGGTCTGTACCTGGATCACCTTGCAGACCCTCCTACCGCGCCCGCTCGACGATCTCGATCACGCGCCAGCGCTTCTCGCGCGAGAGCGGCCGCGTCTCCATGACGCGCACGGTATCGCCCTCTCTGGCCTGGTTCTCCTCGTCGTGGGCCTTTAGCTTCTTGGTTCTACGAATGCGCCGTCCGTACACCGGATGGGCGGTGATCTCCTCGATGGCCACGACAACCGTCTTGTCCATCTTGTCGGACACCACTTGACCGATCCGCGTCTTCCGGTCCTTGCGCTCCTCCACCACTTCGTCCCTCCTAGGCGTCGAGCCCGAGCTCGCGCAGGCGCTGTACGGTCTTCAGCTGTGCGATCGACCGCCGCACCTCGCGGATGCGCATGGGGTTCTCAAGCTGGCCCGTCGCCGCCTGGAAGCGCAGGTTGAAGAGCTCACCCTTCAGATCCCTGACCTTCTTGTCGATCTCGTCGCTCGAAAGCCGGCTGAGTTCATTCGGCTTCATCCGCCACACCCTCCCCCGGCTGCTGCCGCACCTCGAACTTGGTGCGGATCGGCAGCTTGTGCCCCGCAAGGCGCATGGCCTCGCGCGCCACCTCTACGGGCACGCCGCTGAGCTCGAACAGCACGCGGCCCGGCTTCACCACCGCAACCCAGTACTCCGGCGAGCCCTTGCCCGAACCCATGCGGGTCTCGGCAGGCTTCTTCGTGTACGGGTGGTCGGGGAAGATCTTGATCCAGACCTTGCCGCCGCGGCGGATGTACCGAGTCAGTGCCACACGCGCGGCTTCGATCTGCCGGTCGGTGATCCAGGCGGCTTCCAGCGCCACGAGGCCGTACTCGCCCTCGATGATGCGGGTGCCCCGCGTCGCATACCCGGCCCGGCGGCCGCGGTGCAGCTTGCGGAACTTGGTGCGCTTGGGCTGCAGCATCTCACTGCCCTCCCTGCGCGGCGCGCGATCCGAAGATCTCGCCCTTGTAGATCCACACCTTGACGCCGATCTGGCCGTAGGTGGTGTGTGCCTCCGCGAAGCCGTAGTCGATGTCGGCCCGCAGCGTGTGGAGAGGAACCGAGCCCTCCCAGTACCACTCGCGGCGATGCATCTCCGCGCCGCCCAGGCGGCCCGAGGTCATCACCTTGATGCCCTTGGCGTTCTGGCGCATCGCCCGCTGCACGGCCTGCTTCATCGCCCGCTTGAAGGCGACGCGCTTCTCGAGCTGCGAGGCGATCGACTCCGCGATCAGCTGGGCGTCGGTGTCGGGGTTCTTGATCTCGATGATGTTGATGTGCACCTGTTTGCCGGTCTTCTGCTCCAGCATGCGTCGCAGACCGTCGACGCCCGCGCCACCCTTGCCGATCACGATGCCAGGCTTGGCGGTGTGGATGAAGACCTTCAGGCGGTTGGCGGCCCGCTCGATCTCGATGCGGGCGATGCCGGCCTGGAAGTGCGTCTGCTTGATGTGGCGGCGCAGCCAGAGGTCCTCGGCGAGCTGATCAGGGAAGTTCTTCGAGCTAGCGTACCAGCGCGAGTCCCAGTCCTTGATCACGCCGATGCGCATGCCCTTCGGGTGTACCTTCTGACCCACCGTTACACCCCTCTCTCGCGCACGACCAC
>JAJYNV010000199.1 GCA_021786135.1 Bacillota bacterium | reverse complement strand
CCACCAGGCGGCCACGGCGCTGCGCGTCGGGACCTGAAGCTCTTGCAGGAGTGTGGAGATCACGGTGACGACCGTTCGCTCGGAAAGGCCTGTCTCCATGGCGATCTCGCGATTGGTGCAGCCTCTCGCGATGCAGGCCGCCACCTTGGTCTCGGCCACCGTGAGCTGGGTGGTCGGCCCCTGCGGCGCATGCATCTGCTCCGAGACCGCGGCGGCGACCCGAGGATCGACGAGGCATCCTCCCTCGTGCACGAACCGGACGGCGGTACGCAGGTCCTCCCTGCCGACATCGTCGTAGAGGCAGGCCGCGGCACCAGCCTGCAGGGCCCTGAGGCCGGAACCCGGCGCCGCCCCTTCGCGCATCAGGGCCAGCGTGGGCGGACGTCGCAGGTCAGGCAGGGCCGCAAAGCCCTTCGGCGGCCAGCTTGTCACCAGCACGTCGCAATGTGCAGCGGTGTCGTCCTGCATCGCCGCCGCGTGGTCCGACGCCTCACCGGTCACCACGAAGGATTGGCCATCCTCCAGCGCCTCGCGCAGGCCGGACCGCCAGATGGAGCGCGCATCCACGAGATAGACGCGGACAGGTCCACTCATGCCGTCACTCCCCAGGCCTTGCGCCGATCATGCTAGCCGCGCACGGAAGCGGAAGAGGTGACACAGGTCACAATTCCGCTTCGGCGCTTTGGCAATTTGCATGCATTCGGTAATTTCAGCCGCCGATGTGGAACATCTCGACCTTCTGGCCGCCGCCGCGCGCCCGCAGGAGGCTTCGAATCTCGGAGTAGCGGTCCTCGCGCGAGCCCCAGGCCGCCCCAAGCGCCGCGATGATCTCGTCGTCGCCTGCCCCGTCGCGCATGAGGGCCCGCAGGTCCTTTCCGGACGTGCCGAAGAGGCAGGTATAGAGGGTGCCCTCCGGCGAGAGGCGGGCGCGGGTGCAGGTGCGACAGAACGGCTGCGACACGGAAGAGACGAAGCCGATCTCGCCTGCGCCGTCAGCGTAGACATAGCGCGAGGCCACTTCGCCGTAGCGGCTCGGCTCGAGCGGTTCGAGCGGCCAGCGCTCGCCGATGCGGGCGATGATCTCGGCCGACGGCACGACGTCCTGCGGCTGCCAGCCGTTCATGTTGCCGACGTCCATGTACTCGATGAAACGCAGCACGTGCGGTGTGTGGCGGAAATGCTCCGCCATGGGCAGGATGTCGTCGTCGTTCAGTCCCCGGCGCACGACCATGTTGAGCTTGACCTGTAGCCCGGCCTCTGCGGCATGCCCGATCGCCGCCAGCACCTTCGCCACGGGGAAGCCGACATCGTTCATGGCCTCATACGTCTCGCCCCGGAGCGAATCCAGGCTGATGGTGATGCGGGCGAGGCCTGCGCCTTTCAGTGCCCGCGCCTTCGCCGCGGTCAGGAGCGACCCGTTCGTGGTCACGGCGATATCCTCGATCCCGGGAATGGCCGCGAGACTCGCGATCAGATCCTCGATGCGCGGGCGCAGCAGCGGCTCGCCTCCTGTAAGGCGGAGCTTCCCGACGCCCAGCCCCGCGAACAGGCGGACCAATCGCTCGATCTCCGGGAAGGTCAAGAGACCCGCATGGTCGACAAATCGGTAGCGTGTACCGAACATAGCCTTCGGCATGCAATAGACGCAGCGGAAATTGCAGTGGTCCGTCAGGGAAATGCGCAGATCCCTGAGCGGCCGTCCGAGCATATCCCGGACTTGCACGGGATTTGGCAGGTCATGATTTGGCATGATACTCACTCCTGTATGGACGATACCGGACGCTTGGCGCAGGCAACAGTGCAGGCCGGACATATGTTCCATGGGACCAAGGACCCGAGGACCTGTCCAAGCCTTCAGAAACGGCAGGGCCATACTTACATGGCCTGCGGCTTACGGCCACGCCATTCCGATTGCGGCGTGCGCAATCGCACGTCCTTCGAGATGCCTGCACCGTGCGCGGCACGAGGCTGTGACGCCCGATGCTTTCGCGCCAAGTGCCTGGTGGTACGCTGCAGCTGCGGGGAGGTGCATCGCCACGAAGCGAAGGTTCCTGCCGCGTCTCGGTCTCATCGCAGCCGCAGGTCTCGTGCTGGCGGGCTGCACGACATATTCCGAACCTTCCGTGCTTCCCGCGGCGGGGCCAGAGCCGCCCGCTGGCGTCATCGACCTCTACCGGGCCCTGAAGCCCGCAGACCTCCCTGCCGCCTGGCCCGTGGGGACCTTCCCCGGCGTGACCATGCCGGCCTGGGGCTACCTCCCGGGCCGAGGCGTGCTCCTGACCGTGCTGCCGACGCCCGGCGGGTCCCTAGGCGGCCTCTACCTCGGCCGCCCGAAGACCGGTCGGGAGAGTCTCCTTGTCCCCATCGCGCCAGGATCCGAGCGCGACATCGCGACGGCCGCGTCCATCGGTCCAGGAGGCATCGCATTCCAGGTCGGGCCCGAGTCCGGTCCGAGGAGCGCCCCCGTCGAACTGGCCCCGGCGGCGGGCGGGAAGCCCATCGCCCTGGCCCTGCCGCGGGCCGATCGCCACAGCATCGACACGTCGCTGCAGTTCGAGGGCCAGGACCTCCTGTTCCTCAGCACGCGGAGCGCGGGAGAGAACGACCTCACCAGCGTCGTCGCCTGCGACCTCTACGCGAAGGCGTGCCGGAGCCTCTTCAGCGAGCGGAGCTCCGCCTCTTCGCTCGACGTGATCGCCATCGGGTCGGATAGGAAGAGCGTCTACCTCGCCCTCAAGCCCGCCGACCCAGAGGACAAGGTGCAGGGCGAGATTGTCGAGCTGAGCCTCGCCGGCGGCAGGGCGCGCACGCTCTGGCGCACCGGTGGCATCCTCACGTCGATGGTGGCGGGGCCGGGGTTCCTCGCCTTCACCGAGGATTTCGGCGTCGACGAAGGCCTCTACCTGAGGGAGGGACAGACGATGATTCGCATCACCGCGCCGGGCGTCTTCCCCTCGAACCCGAGCTATGGCGGTGGCTACCTCGCGTTCTGGGCCAATGAGCCCGCGCTCCTGGACCTCAGCGCGGACCGCCTCTACCGCATCCCGGGCCAGATGCCCGAACTTTTCGGCAATCTCCTCACCTACGTGACGCCGCAGGGCCTCCGCTGGGTGCTGCTGCCGGCGGCGGGAACGTAGCCGTCGGCTCTCCCTGCGCGACCGACACCTCCCCGACCACATAGTCGATGCTGCCCTGGACCGTGCCGCCGATGAAGCAGCGGCCCCGGGCGGTCTCGGCGGCCGCCCGGTAGTCCTCAAGGCGTCCCGGGTCCCCTCCCGCGACCGTCGGGTGCACGGCGAGCCGCTGAAAGCGCGTCTCCCTGGGATAGCCCGTGACGAGACCCGTCGTGCGGATGTCGAGGCGCTCGGCCGGCAGTCCCCTCTGCTGCAGGACGCGGAAGAGCGTCCCGCTGTAGCAGGCGGTGACGGCGGCCAGCAGGAGTTCCTCCGGGCTCGTGCCGGTGCCCTGGCCGCCCATGCTGGTCGGTGCCGCATAGGGGATCTCGAGCCCGCCGGAGCGGATGGTGCCGTGCCCCTCGCGGCCGCTGCCCGTCCAGCTGGCGGCGATGTGGAAGGTGAGATCCTCTGGCATGGGCCTCCCCCTCTCAGTCCTGCCGCGTCCCGGGCGGCTGGTAGCTGCCCGGCACGGTGCGCAGTCCGACCGCTAGCCGGTTCCAGCCGTTGATGGCGACGATCGCGAGCGTCAGGTCGACGATCTCGCGCTCGCTGAACTGCCCGCGCACCTCTTCGTAGAGTTCATCGGACACCGGATCCTGCGACACGAGCGTGAGCGCCTCCGTCCAGCCGAGCGCCGCCCGCTCCCGCTCCGTGTAGAAGGGCGTCTCGCGCCAGGCGCTGAGGGCATAGAGGCGCTGTTCGCTCTCCCCCTGCGCCCTGGCGTCCTTCCAGTGCATGTCGAGACAGTAGCCGCAGCGGTTGATCTGCGAAGCCCTGGTGCGCACGAGCTCGAGCAGCGGCCCCGGGAGGTCGCTGCCGCGCACGTACTCCTCGAGTCCGCGCATGGCCCCCATGGCGCCCGGCGCTACCTCGCCGTATTGGATCCTCGGCTCCATCGCGATCTGCCTCCTTGGATCACTTCGAGTAGGGACTTTACTCGGAACCCTTTGAGGGCCCGGCCAACGCGACCGGGCCCCGCTCCTGCCGCCCCGGGGACGGGCCAGCCTCTCGGCAGGACGCCCCTCCTCGGCTCAGCCCTCGAGCAG
>JAJYNV010000230.1 GCA_021786135.1 Bacillota bacterium | reverse complement strand
GAGGGCCGCGGGCGCAGTTCCCCGCCCGCCATACCTGCTTCAGTAGCCGCCCATCAGGGGTGAGGACGTCACGCCCTGCGCGGTGGAACCGCGCTCTGGGTACCCGCCCATCATGTAGCCGTACCCGAGATCGCCCTGTGAGCCCTGGCCGTACGCACCGCCCATATGCGGCCCCACGTACCCGCGCGTCGTGCCGAAGACATCCCTGAAGCGCAGCATGGCCGCGTGCAAGGCGAACATGTTCTGGTGCCACGCAACGTAGTTCTCGGACACGTGCGGAACGGTCGCCGTTCCTGCTACGGCGCGCCCGCCGATCAGCTCCGTCATCATGGTGTAGCCGGCGAACAGCGGCTGTCCGACGCGGGGCGCACCGTTCGCCACCACGGAGCCAAGGGCGAGACCGACTCCCACGGCGCCAGCTGCGACAGCCGCGAGCCATCCCCTGTGCATTCTCATGCCGTTCTGCCGCCGTCCGTCGTCTACTTGACCGTCAGGCCCTGCTGCAGGTCGTCGAGCTCCCACCGACTGATCTCGCCGCGCGCATAGCGCTCCCGCAGGATCTCCTGGGCTCTGTCAGGCTCCGTCTGCGCACGTCCGTAAGAACGAACGAGTGCCACCAAACCGCCGATCACCAGCACCCAGAAGAGAACCATGAGGATCGGTCCGAGCCAGCCTCCTGTACCGCCCCAATATCCCCACATCATCGTTTGGCACCACCCTTCGACGCAGAGTCTAGGGCCTGAACATGCCGATATAGGTTCGCGGCCAAGGCAGCGAACCGGCAAGAATCGATCAAGATTTCGTCAAGACGCAGGGCAGGCGTTACGCCTGCGGCACTGTCAACCGTGCGAACGTGCCGAGACCTGGCCCTGGGCTTGAGAGCGCCAGGCTGCCGTCCATGGCTTCTGCCAGACGACGTGAGATGGCCAGCCCGAGACCCATGCCCGGACGGCTGGTGTGCCCTGCCGAGCCGCCCTCGCCGCGGAAGAACGGCTCGGTCACGTGCGGCAGGTCCTCCTTGCGGATGCCGGTTCCCTCATCTTGCACGCGGAACTCGACGCGGTTCCCGGTTTGCGCCGCGGAGAGCGTGACCTTGCGACCCGCAGGCGTGTGGCCGGCACTGTTGATCAGGAGGTTCTCGAGGATCTCGGCAAGCCGCACGCGATCGGCGAGCACGCGCAGAGCCGGGGATATGGGATCGACGACTAGTTCCACCCCGGCCTCTTCGTAGGCTGGCCGAACGGCGTCGGCGACCGCCTGGATCACAGCGGATGCCGGCAAGGGTTCGAGATCCAGATCTGCATAGGCGTTGCCTTCGGCGTGCGACAAGGCGCTGAGGTCTGTAGCCATGCGCTCAAGGCGATCGACGGCCCGGTCCATGCGCGCGAGCACTTCATCGGACCAGGGCAGCACACCATCGCGCAGGGCATCACAATAACCACGCAGGGCCGTCACGGGTGTACGCAGTTCGTGACTGACGCTGGCCGTGGCCAGTGTGCGGACCCGGCGCGACTCCTCGAGCGATGCCGCCAGAAGGTTGACGTTGCGTGCCAGATCGGTGAACTCGCGGACGCCGCGCTCGGCGACGCGCTCGGAATACTCGCCGGTCGCCAGGCGCCTCGTGGCGTCTAGGACGCGGCCCAGTGCCTGCCCGATCGCCGAGCTGAGGAAGAGGGAGAAGACGAGACCGATGCCGATCACCACGGCTAACGAGATCAGCACGTGCATGAGGACGGTGGCGGAGATCGCGCTTGCGAGTTCCGCGTCCATCTGTGCGGCCGTCGCGCCGGCCGGCGGGTGCATGATGTTCATCATCAGGCGGTCGTAGTGCATGGCGGGTGTCAGGAAGAGGGCCAGCATGCCGGTCAGGGCTGCGGCCAGGCTGGCCGCCAGATAGGACAGCATGAGGCGTGTGCCCAGGCTCTGCGGGTCCGCGACGCGTTTCACGACTTCGGCTCCACGAGCCGGTAGCCGACACCGCGCACATTCTCCACCTGCAGGTCGTCGCCAAGTTTGCGCCGGAGCGAGGCCAGGTGGACGTTGACGACGTGGTCAGAGACGTAGCCGTCTTCCCACACTGCCCCGATGATCGCCGCACGCGACAGCACGTGGCGCGGGCGGCTGAGGAAGATGCGCAGCAGTTCGTATTCGCGAGGAGTGAGTTGAACCTCTTGATCGCCTGCGAGCACCCGATGTTCGTTGATCAGCATGGTGACGCGACCCCAGCGCAGGACGGAATTCTCTGCCTTGACCTCTGTCGAGCCGCGCCGCAGTCCGAGCCTGCCGACCCTGAGGCAGACTTCCCGCGGCGAAAAGGGCTTCACGACATAGTCGTCGGCGCCGAGACCGAGACCCAGCAGCCGGTCCGACTCTTCGCCGCGCGCCGTGAGCAACAGGATCGGCAAATCGGCGATTGGACCGGACCTCACCCTGCGCAGCACCTCAAAACCGTCGAGATCAGGCAAAGTGAGGTCTAGAATGGCAACGTCCACATCGCCATCGCTGACTGCTCCGAGGGCTTCCGTTCCCGTACGGGCCGCAGTGACGGCATGCCCGTCCTGCCGCAGATAGTGTCCGAGTATCTGTTGAACGTCCTCATCGTCGTCGACCAGCAGTACGCGCATCCGTCAAAGTGCCCCCTCGTTTCAATTCCTCGCCACACTAGCGCAAGAGGGGACGGGAGACAAGACGCGCTGGAGGGTGCCTTCGGGCTGAATTGGGTGGCCCGAGGGCGTGGGCCATGCGGACCGGCCGAACGCAGATCGGAGCCCTGGTCCGTTCACCTCCGCTCTGCTCAAACGGGCTCGGACATGACGCGTCATTTCACAAGCGCAGTGATGTGGTCCGCGTGACTCCACGCGCCCGATCTCTGCCCAGGCATGGCAGCCTTCCTCCTGGAGGGCGGCTCTGGGGCGTCCCGCCCGCGCCGCTGGGCCGTGGTCACGGCGCCGCGCAACGTGCCGCTGGGTTGAGGTTGACAAGAAAAATGTCAAAATGACAATATAGATGTCATAAAGCGTTGGAGGATGCGCCCATGCCAAGCTCTGGTGGCGAAACCCGGAAGCGAGCATCGAACCCACCGGTGCCGGAACTGCTGTCGCTTTTCGGCGACACGATCGCGTTGTTTCATTGCCTGCAGGCGACTGCCGCATCCATCCACGGCGAGTTGAGTGCAGGCCTGCGCGGCGTGTTGTTCGGCCTGGCACAGCGGGGCCCTCAGACGGTTCCGCAGATGGCGCGCATGCGGCCGACTTCGCGGCAGCACATCCAGGTGCTCGTGAATCGCCTGCTCGAGATGGGGCTTGTCCGGCTCGAGGAGAATCCAGAGCATCGGCGTTCTAGACTGGTGCGGCTGACCTCCGAAGGCGAACGCGCTGTCGCTCTGATGCAAGAGCGGGAGGAGCGCATGCTGGAACTCGCCGATATCCCGCTGGGTGCCGCAGAGATCGCTGCCGCGGCGGCGACGTTGGGCGAGGTGCGTGCGGCGCTGATGGGAACGCGCTTCCGTCGCGCGGTGGAAGAACTGGGACGTAGGGAAGAAGGGGCGCGGCATGCGTAGTGAGTCAAGGGAGTCGTCGGGTCTTGATCGGCAGTTCGGCCACCCGCAGGGACTTCTTGGCCGTCTGGTCGGACACGCCATGGCACTCGAACATCGGGCGCTACATCGCGCCGTCGTCGAACGGTTGGGACTCACGGGCGATGATCGGGTGCTTGAGATTGGCTTCGGACCCGGGACAGCAGTCCAGCTGGCCGCGCTGCGGGCGGCCCACGTCTCCGGCGTCGATCTTTCGCGGGAAATGGTCCGCCAAGCCCTCCGCCGGAATCGGCGCTCGGTGCATGCGGGCCGGGTAGACCTCCAAGAAGGCACGGCATCAAGGCTGCCGTATCCGGACGGCAGCTTCACCGTCGCCTACGAGGTGAACTCCTTTCACCACTGGGATGAGCAGGTGCAGGGTTTGCGCGAGATCCACCGCGTGCTTGGCAGCGGAGGCAGGGCCATGTTCACCTTGCGATCGGGGCATGGCGATGCGACGCCGTCGGAGGTCGAAGACATCGTCCGGCTGCTGACGGTGCACGGATTCGAGGTGTTCGCCACCGAGATGCACCACTTCGAACATGGCGGTGCCTTCGTCCTCGCACGCCGGCCCTGACGCCGGCCCCGGACCGGATCAGGGACGGCGTGGAGCACCAAGCCGTGTAGCGCAGCCTAGAGGGGTCGTGG
>JAJYNV010000069.1:3648-4228 GCA_021786135.1 Bacillota bacterium | reverse complement strand
CCTTGTGCCTGGCCAGGATGTGCAGGCTCGCCGGCGAGATATGGCTGAGGACATAGCTTTCGGAGATGACGCCCGCGAGGCCGGCTGCCACGCCGGCGACCATGGAGAGGGTGAGGAGGAGGTAGCCTGCGCGCGCCAGCCAGTCCTTGTGAAACGCGAAATAGAGGCCTTCGAACAGCGCTGTCAGGTAGAAGAGGGTGATCGGAAAGTGCACGATCATCGGATGGAGCGTCCTGAGCACGGTCGGCCTCCTCGCAGGTACGAACTGGCCCTAGCCTAGCAGGGGATTATGAGGGCCTTCCTAAGGAATTTGCCTTGTCGCCCTCCGTCCCCTCCCGGTATTGTCGCCTTCACCCAGGCGCCGCACACAGGCGCGTAGGTTTCGACCGTTGCCCCCGCCATGTCACATCGTCACCATAACGCATAAATCCATCCCACCTCGGAAGTTCCATTCATATGGCACTCCTCGAGTGGATCTCTGGCCTCGATGACGTCGTGGCCGATTTCATCAAGCAGCACCAAAGGCTCTGCGTGCCCGTCAACGGCCGGACGGAGCACGAGGAAGCAGCGGCGGGAATTC
>JAJYNV010000069.1:0-3638 GCA_021786135.1 Bacillota bacterium | reverse complement strand
GCGCGCCTGTCGCATCCGGCTCAAAGGCGGCCACGCTCGTAGAGCCGCCAGATGTCCTGCGCCCACGCCTCGCCGTCGTCGGGAATGCCGTAGCGCGCGAAGTGTCTCGTCAGGTTGCGCACGTCGCGGGTGAAGAGCTCGGCCGCCCCGGCGTGAACGGCGGCGTCCACCGCCTGCGGCAGATCGATGATGTATGGCTGGCCTTTGTGGACAAGCACGTTGTAGGCAGAAAGGTCGCCATGAATCAGGCCCTCGCCAAGGCACAGCGCGACCGCTTCGAGTAGCGTCCCGCGCATCGCCGCCGCCTCGCCCGGGTCGAGTTCCAGTGTCACGAGTCGCGGGGCCGGTGCCATGAGATCGCCGAGATACTCCATCAGCACCGCGCCCCGCGCGCAGGCGAGTGCATCCGGCACCGGCACGCCGCACGTCTTGAGACGGCGCAGGACGTCATACTCGCGCCGCACCCAAAGCTCCGAGAGAAGCTCCTTGCCGGCAGCCGAGCGCCGGGCAACCGCACGACTGACGCTGCTTTGGGCGGCGCGCCCGCGCCTGAGGCTCGCGCGGCCTTCGAGATAGGTCTCCTCTGCGCGGAAACCGCGCTCCGCGCGCGGCCTATAAACTTTGGCCGCAAGGAGTTCGTAACCGGCGCGCGGACTCCCCTGGCAGACGAAGACCTGCGCCTCCTTGCCGGGCCGCAGGGGACCGAGAACGTCCGTGATCAGATCACGGGCAAAGAATTCTTCCATGGCATAGGCATCGGCATCACTGTAGATGGGCATTTCCTCCGCTTGATCCGAATGGGGACTGTCTTTGCGGCGCCGGACGCCGCAAAGACGCGAAAAAACCGCAGGCACGCCGGCCTGCGGCAAAGCGCGTCCCCATGCAAGGTCAGGCGGACGGCGGTGCCACGACCGGCTCTCGACGCGCCCTGCGCGCGGCTTTCCTCTCCGCCATGGCACATGCCCCCTTTACAGGCTCACTGTACCCGCAGCATATCCGCCTGCGGGCGGGCCAGTCAAGGCCGCGAATCGGCTCGGCATCATGGCGCCAGAACACATATTGGCGCCGTGAGGCGGTCAGCGGGTCAAGCTCAGCCTGGCCTTTAGCGCATCAACATCAGGGTGTCCTGGGCAGGAGCGGAGCGGGCAAGGCGTGAGGGATCCTGGCCAGTTGACCATCCGCATGGCCTAGTCCCACCAGCTAACTACGTCGCGCCCTTTGCCGACTGTCCGACCTTCTTGTCCCATAAGACAAGCCCAACTAGCCGCCATCGGTTCCGCCTGATGAGTCGTTTCATTCCTCCCATCGGCGGGACTACGGTACCTTATGGTCTTAGACATTTAGATGGGAGGCCGCTCAATTGGCAAGGAACACGGCCCAGGCGAGGAAGAACGGCGGATCAAGACCGCCATTCACGCCGAACGCCTGGGCAGGGCTGGTCTTCACGCCGGTGCGCTGGATCGCAGGTTTCATGTTCCTTTCCGCTTTCATCCGCCGCGTGGTCAGCATGCCGGCAAAGATGAATCCTGCGGCCAAGGAGTACGTCGGTCACAGCTTCGCGCACTTCCTGCCGCATTCGTTCTTGATCACGCCATTTCTCAACTATCTCGTCCAGCATCCGCACGTCCTATACCCGTTTCTTGTCACGTTCACCACGCTTGAGGGTCTCGTCGGCCTGTTCCTGATCCTCGGCCTCATCACGCGCCTAGCGAGCGTCGGGGGCGGACTTCTGTCGCTCGGCATCCTCCTCGGCTCCGGCTGGCTCGGTTCCACCTGCGTCGACGAGTGGCAGATCGGCGCGATGCTCGTGGGCATCGCGGGCGTCCTCGCGCTGAGCGGCGGTGGCCCCATCTCGATGGACAGCCTGCTCATGAAGCGTTCTCCTTCGCTTGAGCGCAAAGGTTGGTTCCGCCTGCTCTTCAGCGGCGACAACCTCGACCGCACCGATGGCAAGAACCTGCGCACGAGCGTGATCATCACCGCAGTCGTGACCGCGTTCATCATGCTCGTGACCTACCAGGCATTCCATAACGGACTCTGGGGCAAGCTCACCAACGACTCCAAGGTGCCGCAGGTCGCGATCTCGGGCCAGTCCGTCGCCTCGAACGGGGCTCTGGACCTCACCCTCTACCGCAGCGGCGGGCCAGACACCTACGGTGCCTTCATCGTGGCGGTGAAGGTGCTCGAACAGGGAAAGCCGATTGAGGTCTACACGCCGAAAGAGCTCTCGACGCTGCCGAAGACGGCGATCAAGAATGACGTCCTGCTCTCCCAAGCGAAGGCGAACCACTTTTCGATCGTCCTGCCGCTTGCGGCGAAGGCGGAGATCAGCCTGCCGCCCGCGGCGCCAGGCCTCCAACTGACGCCCGGCCAGAAGCTGACGGTCGTCGTCTACGACGTGAGCGGCCAGAAGTGGTCCGCGCCCGCCTCGGTGCGCTGACGCCTCCGCTCCCCCGCTGAACCTGTCGCACGGGATCCGGTCGCGTCCAGAGCCAACCTACACATGAGGGGACTGTCCGAAGGCGCAAAGCCGCTCGGAGGGCAGTCCCTTCTTGTTCGTCGTGGAAAGCCTGCAAAGAAGCGCCCATGCAGCGTTCGAGTGCCCCTCGGACAGCCGGACCTGCCGCAGGCTTCTACGGTGAAGGCTGCGCAGACCCGAACCGGCTGTGGACGGGTGTGCGCCCCGGGGGCGTCCAGTCGGTCAGCAAAGATTCATCTGCAGCCTATCGACCACCAACCGCGCAGCGGCTACAATGCATCCGGGTCCCAGTCAGTGTTGGCGATTCCAGAATCGAGAAGCGAGGCGATCTGCTTCTTGAGTGCAAAGCGACCCGTCATCAGCGTGATCATGGCGGGCGGTCCCGGCGAGCGGCTCTGGCCGCTGTCGCGTCCCGGCCACCCGAAGCCGCTCGTAACCATCGAAGGGGAAACCCTGCTCGGCCGCGCCTACCAGCGCGCGCTCCGCATCGCGGACGCCCCGGACCACATCTACCTCATCGCTCTCGAAGCCGACCGTTCGGCCATGCTCACGGCGCTGCCCGAGCTCAAGGAAGCGAACTTCCTGGGCGAGCCGATGCGCCGTGATACGGCCATGGCCGCCCTGACCGCCGCACACGCCGTCGCGCTCGACTTTCCCGAGGCCGTACTCGCCATCCTGCCCGCCGACCATGTCATGCGCGACGAGGACGCCTTCACCGAAGCCGCCCAGGTGGCGGTCGAACTCGCTGCCGAGGGCGACGGCATTTGCCTCCTCGGCGCCGTGCCGACGGGCCCGCGGCAGGAATTCGGCTACATCGTGCCCGAGAGCGACGAACCCGGCCCTCGCACGGTGGACCGCTTCGTCGAGAAGCCGGATTCTGGCCTCGCCGAGGAACTCGTCGACCGGGGAGCGCTCTGGAACATGGGCGTCTTCATCGGCGACGTGCGCTCGCTCCTCGCAACGGCCGAGATCGTCGCCCCTGCCCTGCACGAGTCCGCGCATGATGCGGCGAAGGCGATCTCCGCACAGGATGGCCAGACACTCGTCCTCACCTATGAGCACGCCATCCGCCTGCCATTCGACCGCGCCGTCCTGGAGCGCGCGACCGATCTCCGCGTCGTGTCGTGCGACGCCGGCTGGAGCGATCTCGGCAACTGGC
>JAJYNV010000165.1 GCA_021786135.1 Bacillota bacterium | reverse complement strand
CGGGTTCCAAAGGGCTTTCGGCGCGCATCAGCGCTATTGGATCCGCGGTGAGCTCCAGGGCAAGCCGGTGATCCTGGGTGCGCTGCTGTTCGCGGCGGCAGCGCACCACGTGGCGGTGCGCGATGTTTGGCTCGGCTGGACGCGCGAGCAGCAGCAGCGCTTCCGCTACCGGATCGTCGCCAACAGCCGCTATCTCATCCTGCCTGGCGTGCAGGTGCCGCATCTGGCCAGCCATGCGTTGGCCCTGGCGTTGCGACGCCTGCCGGAGGATTGGCAGCAGCGGTATGGCTATGCGCCCGTGGTGGCCGAGACGTTCGTGGCGCCTCCCTGGCGAGGGACCTGCTACCGGGCGGCGAACTGGCTGCATCTGGGCCCGACGACAGGCGCGGGACGCCAGGACCGGCAGTATGCCCAAGGCGGAACCGTGCGGGAGGTCTTCGCCTACCCGCTCCTACGTGACTGGCGTGCAGCGCTCGTGGCTGAGGCGGCTGCAGAGCACATGCGGTCGCGACGGTCCGACGGACGCGGACAGCCAGTGACACCGGACGGGGGAGGCGACGGGATGTTCACCGCCGAGCAGAGATTGAACGAGATGACCGAGGAGCGCATCAAGCAGCGCTATCAGGCGCTCTCGCCATACCTGGACGAGAAGCAGCGACGGCTCTTGGCGGGGGCCGAGGCCCTCGCCTACGGCACCGGCGGCCAGAAAAGGGTTGCCACCCTGCTCGACATGTCCCAGGGCACAGTGAGTCGCGGCATGCGCGAGCTACGGCACCCTGAGACCATTGAGCCCGAGCGCGTGCGTCAACCGGGCGGCGGCAGAAAGCCCGCCATCGCCTCCGACCCGGAATTGCGGACAGACCTCGAGCGTCTGGTCTCACCCACGACGCGTGGCGATCCCGAGTCTCCACTGCGATGGACGCTTAAGAGCACGCGCAAGCTGGCCGCCGAGATGAACGCCCTCAAGCCCGGCCGCGCGATCAGCACCCACCTGGTGAGCGATCTCCTGCACGAGATGGGCTATTCCCTGCAAGCCAACCGCAAGACGCTCGAGGGCAGCGAGCACCCCGATCGCGATGCCCAGTTCGCGCACATCAACACCCTGGTGCAGGACTACCAACAGCGCGGCCAGCCGGTGATTTCGGTGGATACCAAGAAAAAAGGTGCGTCCAGTAGGACGCTCCGGTGATAGTCCGAAAGGGGGCCTGAGGCAAAGACCAAACCGGCGCGGCAAGCCACTACGTGTAGGCCCGCAAGGGTAACCGCCTACCCCATGGCGGTTAGGACATGGCAGCGTGCGCCAGGCAGAAGCGGCCTGGGGTGCGGAGCCTGCCAACAAAGTACTGGGCGGCCGCCCATCCCGGCGGTGACCGATCCAGGCGATCCCCGAGGCCTATGGCTACGCAAGAAACCCTCGTCTGAGGCGTCGTGATTCGTGACTCCCTGGGAATGTCGGGAATGGGGAGGCGGCACTGCGCGTATCCCCCCTTTTTTGGGATGCGCGGCTAAGACAGCCTGTCTGGCGCGGCGGAACTACAGGGGTGCAAGCCCGCCGCCATGGTGCCCGGCGTATAGAGGGAGCCTAAGGGTCTCACAAGGACACGTAGTCGGAAACTGGAGAACACCTGGCGTCGGCCGTCCAGGCTGGGGTGCTTCCCTGATGTGGCGGCAGGTGGGCAGAGGTCCCGTAGTAGTCCGAGGCTGGGAAAGCCAGCCACATGGCGAAGGGGACCAGGTTCGGCTCCAAAGCGAGTAGACCGAGAGGAGCCCGATGTATGGGCACTCAAAGTCCAGCGATGGAAGGCCACGCGGACTTTGTGACTCGAAAGCAGCAGAGCCTATGTGCGCTTAGCGAACAAGGAGTCACCTTCGATAACCTGTACCAGCTCCTCGGGATGCCGCAGTGGATTCGCACCGCACTCAGGAGAGTGCTGGCGAACCGCGGCAGCCGCACGGCAGGTGTGGATGGTAAGACTAGAATCGACTACACCACGGGCGAACAACGGGAAGCGCTGGTATCGGAAATCGTGACCGAGATGCGAGAGAAGCGGTATCGGCCAAGCCCGGTGCTGCGAATCTACATCCCGAAGGCCTCGGATCCCTCCAAACTTCGTCCGTTGGGTATACCAACCCTGAAGGATAAATGCGTACAGGAAGCCGTGCGTATGATTCTCGAGCCCATCTATGAGCCGAGATTTCACCCGCATAGTTACGGGTTTCGGCCCTTCCGCAGTGCGCATCATGCTCTGGCACGGATCTATAACCTCGCCATTGCACCCTACGGTCGGTTTACCTGGGCGATTGAGGGGGACATTCGGGACTGCTTCGGTTCGATCAACCACTCCGTGCTTCTGGAGATCCTGCGACGCACCATCCGGGACCGGTCGTTGCTTCACGTGATCCGCCTCATGCTCAAAGCGGGAGCCATGGAGAACCTCAGGTGGCACGAGACAGAGGCCGGCTCGCCGCAGGGCGGCGTATGCTCACCGATTCTCGCGAACATCTACCTGTCCGAACTCGATTGGTTCGTCGCCAGAAAGTACGAGGCGATCCCGGTGAGCCAGCGGAGGTACCTCGCCAAGAAGGGTACGGTGCTGCCCAGCGCGATCATCCGCTATGCGGATGATTTCGTGGTCATGGTCCGTGGGGCCGAGGAGCAAGCCCTGGGCCTGAAAGCGGAGATCGCGGACTTCATTCGGGACAGGCTCCGTATGGACCTCTCCCTGGAAAAGACGCTGGTCACCCCGCTCTCGGTCGGGTTCACGTTCCTCGGGTACGAGATCAAGGCTATCACGGGCAAGCGGGATGGACGCTACAAGGTACTGGTCAGGCCCTCGAAGCGGTCGGTACGGCGTTATCAGGATAGCGTCAGCAGTATTCTGGAGCGCCTGGGCGGCGACTCGGATCTGCGACCTATGTGGCAGACGCTAAACTACTACATCCAGGGCTGGGGGCAGTACTTCTCAGCAGGAGTGAGCAGTAGCACTTTCGGTCGGCTCGATCTTTGGACCTACCGAAAGGTGGCGGGCCTACTCTACCGGAAGCATCGAGGACGACGACACCGGGGATGGAGAAGCATCGTCGGGTCGCATCAGATCCCATGGCATTGCAGCTCACGGCTAGAGCATCGGCGACACAAGGGCAAGAGCTTGGGCATCTGGATGAACCAGGAGCACACGTCAGCGCTCATGCTGTCCAAGCTCAGCTTCATCCCGATCCGCTACCTGCGGCAGTTCGGGCAGTATTCCCCGTACCGCCCGGCGGACCGTGCTCTGCTCCTAGCTCGCCGCCGCCCGAACCGAAATCCGCAAGCCATTCTCGCATCCAGCTGGCTCCCCAAAATCCTGGCGCACTGAACCGGAGAGCCGGATGCGGCGAAAGTCGCACGTCCGGTTCGGAAAGGGCCCACTCGCAGCGCCGCCACGCGGTGTTAGAGTGGGCTACTTTATAGCTGGTCGGCGACTTCAAGAACGCAGGCCGCGAATGGCAACCTAAAGGCCAGCCCGAGCAGGTGCGCGTCCACGACTTCGTGTCGCCGGAGCTCGGCAAGGTCAGTCCCTACGGCGTGTACGATCCCACCCGCAACGAGGGCTGGGTCAATGTCGGCACCGACCACGATACCGCAGCCTTCGCCGTCGCCTCGATCCGCGGTTGGTGGCAGAGCATGGGCCAGGCGGCCTATCCCGACGCCACACAACTCCTCATCACCGCCGACGGCGGCGGCTCCAACAACGCACGCTCCCGCTTGTGGAAGCTGGAGTTGCAGAAACTGGCCGACGCTACTGGCCTCCGCCTCGCCGTTTGCCACTTCCCGCCCGGCACCAGCAAGTGGAATAAGGTGGAGCACCGGCTCTTCTCGCACATCACCCAGAACTGGCGCGGCCGCCCCCTCGAAAGCCACGAGGTAGTCGTCAACCTCATCGCCAACACCACGACTGCCGCCGGACTCACGGTGCGGTGCCAACTCGACACCAACCAATACCCAACCGGCGTGCAGGTCTCCGACGCCGAACTCGATACTGTTCAGCTTCAGCGCTCCGAGTTCCACGGCGACTGGAACTACACCGTCTGCCCCCATCTTCGATCATGAGTTATTCGGCTACGACTCCTTACCGGGTCTCTGCGGCGGCGGCGCAGGGTGGAAGCGCACGGGGATCGCCCGTGCCGGTCCCGCCAACCCCTCGGGGCGCAGAATGGCTGCGGCCTGGATGAAACGCTGCCCGCGCATGAAGCTG
>JAJYNV010000172.1 GCA_021786135.1 Bacillota bacterium | reverse complement strand
CGTCGATGGACGCATCGAGGTACCCGACAACCCTGTCTTGCCCTACATCGAAGGCGATGGCACGGGCGTCGACATCTGGCCGCCTTCGCAGGCGGTGATGGACGCCGCGGTACGCCGCGCCTACGGCGGCAAGCGCAAGATAGCATGGCTGCAGGTCTACGCAGGTGAGGCCGCGTTCGAGAAGTTCGGCTCGTGGATGCCCGATGAGACGCTGGACGCCTTCCGTGAATACCGGGTGGGGATCAAGGGACCCTTGACGACCCCGGTGGGGGGCGGCATCCGCTCGCTCAACGTCATGCTGCGGCGCGAACTGGACCTCTACGCCTGCGTGCGCCCTATCCGGTACTTCGAGGGAGTGCCCTCGCCGCTCAAGCACCCGGAGCGCACCAACATGGTGATCTTCCGCGAGAATACCGAGGACGTGTATTCCGGCATCGAATGGCCCGCAGGCACCGACGAGAACCGCCGTCTGGCGGAGCTGCTCAAGGAGCTTGGCCGTCCGGTGCGGGAGGGCTCGGGCATCGGCATCAAACCGATCTCCCCCTTCGGCTCCAAGCGCCTCGTGCGCAAGGCGATCCAGTACGCGATCGATCAGGGTCGCAAGAACGTGACCTTGGTGCACAAGGGAAACATCATGAAGTACACCGAGGGCGCTTTCCGCGAGTGGGGCTACGAGGTGGCCAAGGAGGAGTTCCGCGACAAGATCATCACGTGGCAGGAGATGCAGGAGGCTGGCGGCAAGCAGCCTGACGGCAAGATCCTGATCCAGGATGTCATCGCGGACAACATGTTCCAGCAGATCCTGCTGCGGCCGCAACTCTACGACGTGATCGCAACACCGAACCTCAACGGCGACTACATGTCCGACGCCCTGGCCGCGCAGGTCGGAGGCATCGGCATTGCGCCAGGCGCCAACATGTCCGACGGCTACGCCGTGTTCGAGGCAACCCACGGTACGGCGCCCAAGTACGCCGGACAGGACAAGGTCAACCCTGGCTCGGTCATCCTCTCGGGCGTGATGATGCTCGAGTACCTGGGATGGAACGAGGCCGCTGCCCTGATAGTCAAGGGCGTGGAAGAGACGATCAAGGCGGGCAAGGTCACCTATGACCTCACCGTCGATCGTTCCGAGGGACTCAAGTCATCCGAGTTCGGTGCCGAGATCATCCGCCGGATGGAGGGCTGAAGCATGCGCGACAAGGTCACGATCATCGGCGCCGGCAACGTCGGCGCAACCACGGCCCACTGGCTCATGGCCCGCAACATCTGTGACGTCGTACTCGTAGACGTCGTCGAAGGCATCCCGCAGGGCAAGGCTCTGGACCTCTACGAGGCCACGCCGATCACCGGCGCTTCCATCAAGGTCGTCGGGGACCAGGATTACTCGGCAACCGCCGGGTCCTCCGTGGTCGTCGTGACGGCAGGCTTCGCGCGCAAGCCCGGCATGAGCCGCGACGACCTGCTGACCATGAACAACGACGTGGTGGCGCAAGTGGTCAAGAAGGCGGCCGAGGCATCGCCGGACGCAGTCTTCGTGGTGGTGACGAACCCCGCGGACGTCATGACCTACGTAACGTGGAAGGCCACGGGGCTGCCCGCGGAACGCGTCATGGGCATGGCTGGCGTGCTCGACTCCGCTCGCTTCCGCGTCTTCCTCGCGGCGGAACTCGGCGTCTCGCCGAAGGATGTCGTAGCGTTCGTCATGGGCGGCCACGGCGACCAGATGGTACCGCTCACGCGGTACTCATCGGTCGGTGGCATTCCCATCGAGACCCTGGTTCCGAAGGACCGCCTCGATGCAATCGTCAAGCGTACGCGCACCGGCGGCGGAGAGATCGTCAACCTGCTCAAGAGCGGCAGCGCCTACTTCGCACCGGGTGCATCGGTTGCGGAGATGGTCGAGGCCGTGCTCGGAGACCAGAAGCGTGTCATCCCGGTCATCGCCCACCTGGACGGCCAGTACGGCGAGAAGGACATCTACGTCGGCGTTCCCGCTCTGATCGGGCGCGGCGGCGTGGAGAAGATCTTCGAGATCCAATTCACATCGGAAGAGGCTGAGGCGTTCCGCAACTCTGTGAAGGGAGTGCGTGAGCCTCTTTCGGTACTGGGGTTTTGATAGATGAGACTGCGTGAAGAGGCGCTCGAGTACCACCGCATCCACCACGGCAAGATCGAAGTCACGAGCCGCGTTCCGCTCCGCGACCAGCAGGACCTGTCGCTCGCGTACACGCCGGGCGTGGCGGAACCGTGCAAGCAGATCCAGATCGAGCCGGATTCGATTTTCGACTACACCAACCGCGGCAACCTGGTTGCCATCCTGACCGACGGCTCGGCCGTCCTCGGCCTCGGCGACATCGGCCCGGGCGCAGGCCTTCCCGTCATGGAGGGCAAGGCAGTTCTCTTCAAGGCGTTCGGCGGCGTCGATGCCTTCCCGGTGCTCGTCAACACACAGGACGTCGACAAGATCGTCGAGGTCATGAAGCTGCTTGAGCCGGGCTTCGGCGGCGTCAACGTGGAGGATGTGTCCGCACCGAGGTGCTTCGAGCTGGAGCGTCGCCTCAAGGAAGAACTGGATATTCCGGTTTTCCACGACGACCAGCACGGTACGGCCATCGTGGTCGGCGCCGCCTTCCTGAACGCCTTGCGCGTCGTCAAGAAGAATATCGAGGACGTTCGCATCGTGTTCAACGGCGCCGGTGCGTCTGGCATCATGGTTTCCCGCATGTTGCGCGACCTTGGCGCCAAGGACATCATCCTCTGCGACCGGCAGGGCGCGATCTACAAGGGCCGGCCCGGCCTCAACCCGGAGAAGGAAGTCGTCGCCGAGGAGACGAACCCGCGGGGTATCAAGGGAACCCTTGCCGACGCTCTCGTCGAGGCGGACGCGTTTGTCGGGCTCTCCTCGGCCGGTGCCGTGACGATGGATATGCTGCGGCCGATGCGCAAGGACTCCATCGTGTTCGCTCTCGCGAACCCGGTCCCGGAGATCTGGCCAGTCCAGGCGGTCGAAGTGGGTGCGGCGGTCGTCGGCACCGGGCGTTCCGACTTCGCCAACCAGATCAACAACGTGCTCGGATTCCCGGGCGTTTTCCGTGGCGCGCTGGATGTGCGTGCGCGCAGGATCACAGAGGGCATGAAGCAGGCTGCTGCCCGTGCCATCGCCGCCCTGATCACGGATCAGGAGCTCCGCGCCGACTATGTGATCCCGGCGCCGCTCGACCGGCGCGTGGCACCGGCCGTCGCGAAGGCTGTTGCAGAGCAGGCGATCAAGGAGGGGCTCGCGCGCCGCGTGGTGGACCCTGCCGAGGTCGCGGAGCACTGCATCGAGCTGACGCGCGAGAAGGAAGGCCAAGCGTAGAAAGGACAGTGGCATGAAGCTCTACGAGTATCTCGCGAAGGGGCGCCTCAAGGTGCAAGGTATCCCCGTGCCCCCGGGTGTGCTGTGTCGCACGCCAGATGAGGTCGCCCAGGCTCTCGATGAGATCTGCCCTGCGGCCGTTAAGGCGCAGGTTCTGGTCGGGGGTCGCGGCAAGGCGGGCGGTATCAAGTTCGCCACCAATCCCGAGGAGGGGCGCAAGGTCGCTTCCGAGATCCTCGGCATGAACCTCAAGGGCTACACTGTCGAACAGGTCTACGTCGAAGGCAAGATCGACGTCGAGCGGGAGTTCTACGTCTCCGTCACGGTCGACCGCAACGCGAGGAAGCCACTCATCATGGCTTCCTCGCACGGCGGCGTCGAAATCGAAGACGTGGAAGACAAGTACATCGTCCGTCGCCATGTGGACGAGGCCTTCGGCATGCAGGGCTACCTGGCCCGGGACATCGCCGCCGAGATGGGCCTCGAGGGCGACATCGCGAAGCAGGTCGCCGTGATTTTGCAGAAGCTCTACGAGGTCTTCCGCGCGGAGGACGCCGAGCTTGTGGAGATCAACCCGCTTGTCGTTTCAGGCGGCAAGGTCATCGCTGCGGACGCGCGGCTCAACATTGACGACGCCGCTCTCTTCCGCCACAAGGATCTGCCCACTGTGGCCGAGGGCACCGAACTCGAGCTCAAGGTCAAGGAGATCGGCCTCGCCTTCGTGCAGCTTGACGGCGACATCGCCGTGATGGCCAACGGCGCCGGCATGGCCATGGCCACGCTCGACGCCCTGCAGCACTTCGGCGGCAAGCCTGCGAACTTCCTCGACGCCGGCGGCGGCGCGTCGGTCGAACCCACTGCCCAGGCCATGGGCGTGCTCGTGTCGATGAAGCC
>JAJYNV010000349.1 GCA_021786135.1 Bacillota bacterium | reverse complement strand
GCCGCCATAGATCCCGAAGGCACGGGCTCGCGCACTCGAATCACTGAATGTATGGCGTAGTAGAGCCAACGATGTCGGCACTAGAAGTGCGGCGCCGATCCCTTGAACGACACGCGCCGCCTGTAATACGGCTACCGTTGGCGCAATCCCGCAGCCTGCGGAGGCCAGAGTGAATACTGCCACGCCGGTCAGGAACACCCCCTTACTGCCACGTCGGTCACCAAGAGAACCGAACGTCAGCAACAGGCTGGCGAAGACTAGGGCGTAGCCGTCTAAAACCCACTGTAAATCGGCGATGGACGCTCCCAATGCATGCTGGAGGGCCGGCAGCGCCACGTTGACGGCCGTAACGTCCAGTATGGTCATGAAATAGCCGAGGCAGATCACCGTCAGGGTGACCGCAGTTTTGGAGGATGAAGACATGCGGGTCCATGCGAACAGGAGACCTTCTGGATAATCCGCGTCCTGGAGGCCATCCGTCCAATGCATAGTGATATTTCTTACCATCAGATAAACTGATGGCATGCAGATTAGCGAGATTCAGGCCTTCGTTTGCCTAGCGCGCTTGGGCCACCTCACCCGTGCAGCATCCGAATTGTGCATTTCCCAACCCGCAATGACGCGCCGGATCAACCAGCTTGAACGGGAGCTGGGGCTGCCTCTTTTTGAACGCCTGCCGCGGGGTGTGCGGCTGACAGCGGCGGGACGTTCCTTTCTCCCATTTGCTCAACGCACGATCGGCGCCCTTCATGACGGTGCCGCTGCGGCTCGCTCCGTCGATCGCGACGACACCGGAGCTGTGACTTTGGGTATCGTGGGCACATTGGTGAGCACGAAATTACCCGGATCACTCAAGCGGTTCCGGAATTCGTACCCTGAGATTCACGTCATCCTGCACACCGGACGCAGCGAACAGATTAGCGCCATGGTGCGCAGCGGAGATGTTGATTTGGGCTTACGCTACTTCGGTGACGGGGACACTGAGATTATCTCAACTCCTGTTCATGATGAACCGCTGTGTGTGGTCGCATCCGCAGATACTCGTCTTGTGTCAGTACAGGCACGAAGGCCCCAAGAACTGGCCAATGCCCCCTGGGTATTGTTTCCAGCAAAACCTGCTACTGGAGCTGAGCCATATGCCCGAATGGTCACCGAGCAACTGCACCGTCACGGGCTGTCCGATGTTCAATCGGTACTGATAGACAGTCTGACGGCACAAAAGCGATTAGTGGAGGCAGACTTTGGCCTGGGCCTACTTCCAGAGAGTAGCGTGCTGGATGAATTACGCCTGGGGACACTGGTAAAGCTTGACGTCCCGGAGTTGGCGACAGCAATCCCGATTACGATACTTCACCGTCGGATGAGCTACCTAAGCCAGGCTGCACGCCGGTTGTTGGCCGAGATTGTGAGTGAGGAATTTTGGACGTCAAGTAGGCGCCACTGACTGATTACGGGCATTACTGAAGGGAAAGGCCTCTCTGACGCCGAATCTGCCATGATACTGCGTCTCCACTTACCGTCGCGACTATCTGCTGCCCCAGACGTTGCTCGATCACCGGCTTCCACGGCACCAAGCTGAATCGCATCCCGTCGTCGATCATGGCGAAACGGCCGCTGGCAAGGTGCACACTGCGCCGATAGGTGCCGCTCAAGCGCTCGCCGTCCGCCACGGACCTATACACCAACCCAGTCTCAGCGGCGATAGTCTTAGCCGCTCGCGCCAGCTCGAGCTTCCGCAATGTCGCAAGTAAATTGCGAGCCAGGGTCACCCTTGTGCCGCATCGCTCTGCGAATCCCTGTTCTATGAGGAATTCGGCGCGTTGCTGAAGTGCTTCTCTTACGTCGGCCCCAAAGCCACTCGCGCCCAGATCTTTCCCCCCACGAATCAATTGCCGGTCGAGCCATGTCGCGCCGATCGCGCGCGTCTGCCGCTCGATGGACAGGTGCGAGCGCAGCTCCACCGCAACGCCGCCGCCCAGGCGCCGCGCGTCATACAGCCGGCCCTGATCGGCGAGGTCAGCCGGCACACGCCAGACGTCCTCGGCCAGACGCTCGACGATGCCGGCTCGGCGCAGGGCTTCCAGTCGGCGGACGTGAGTCAGCACGACCTCGCGTGGGTCGCGAGTGGGCGTGGCCTCCCCCTCGGCGACGCTCCGGTGATGCTGGGTGCGGTAGATGCCATCGATTGCGAGCGCAGCAATGGTTCTGTCGGCCGCTCGCACACCCGCCGCGCCGCGGACCTCGACCACGGCCCCCATCGGGTACTGCTCGAGCTCCGTTTTGGGTGGAAGCGCGACGTAGTGCGCCTTGCCGTCCGTGCCATCGACGATCAGGTAGCCCTGGTCATATAGCTCGTCTGCCAGTCCCTTGCCGATGACGCGTCCCATGATCGGACGGACTTCATCGCCCGCCTCGAACACTGAGAGTTCCCGTCGCGCGCTACCGATCGCCCGCTGCATCGTACGGATGATGTCGCCGCGCTCGCCCATGGCTCGCAAGGTCTGCTCGGCGTCAGCGTGAACGGCCCACATGCCAGGCTGCGGGGCGCTCGCGAGCCCCAAGCTCCGCAAGTGCTGAAGGCGGCCGATCAGCAACTCGCGCTCTCGCCGCAACCGGGGCTCGGCCAGGCGCTCAACACGCACCAGACCATCCACCGCCTCGCGCTGTAAGGTCCGATCCAGGCGGGTCCAGCGCTCCTGCTGCACCTCGCGCTCGAGGCTCTGCCGGATCTCCTGCTCGGTTCTCGGCCCCAGCCATTCGGTCGCGAGCTCCGCCGCGCGCTCGCGCATGGCGCGCGTCAGGTATGCCTGCGAGATCACGAGGTCGTGGCCCATGTCGTTCTTGCCGCGCAGGACGACATGGGTGTGGGGGTTGTCGGTGTCCCAATGATCCACTGCGACCCAGTCGAGTCGGGTGCCGAGGTCGGCTTCCATGCGGCTCACCAGGTGGCGCGTATAGGTCCGTAGGTCGCCCAACTCGGCACCGTCCTCGGGTGAGACGATGAAGCGAAACTGGTGCCGATCCTCCCGGCCCCGCTCCTCGAAGGAAGCAAGATCAGCCTCATCGGTCGTTGGGCCATAGCCCTGGCCCGGCTCCCCGTCGCGACCCACCCCTTCGCGCTCGATGTAGCGCAGGTGCGTGACGGTCGAGCGCGCACCGGCCTGCTTCAGGTACACCAGCCGGACCTTGACAGTGACTCGCCGGGAGCGAGCGGACAGCGATTGTCCGGTGAACCGAGCCGCCACGTGACCGCGTCCCAGCCGGGAGCCCGGCACTTTGCCGCGCCGGCCGCCGGTGGTGTTGGCCGCCCTGCCGGCCTGGCGCAGCACTTGGGCGACAAAGGCATCACCGCGCTGCCGAGGTGCGCCCGGACGGATACGGAAGCGGTTGTCGCTGTCTAACTGGCGAGACCGGCTCACGGCCCTGCGCCATCCAAGCCAATCGCGGTGGAGGGTATCGTGCACGCGATCTTCCCAACTCTCGCAAGGCGTTGGCGCCTGACGCGGCACCGTGCCGCTGACAGGCGCGTGCCGCGCCAACCCCATGTGCAGACGCACTTTCGGACCGGCCATGTGCCGGTCCCTTCAATCTTGCCCTCCGCCTCAAGCCCCCACTGATGCACGGGCTCTCGACCGCCGAGCGGTGCAGTGCGATGCGATGACCATCTGCCGAAGCGCGCTTGCTCCGTCGAGATCGGAGCGCGCTCCGAGCAACCGGTCTGCACGGGGGAAGCCATCAGGACGGCCGGCAGCGTGACGTTTGGCCGTCGACCCGGCTGACGATCAAAGGTCACGGCCGTATCCATACGGGCTGCGCTTGTCCGATGACGGCCGAGGTGTTCACGGGACCAAAGTAGCGACTGTCGAATGATGCCGGATTGCTGGTACTCAGGAGAAACAGCTCACCGACGCGAAGCCGCCGACACTGAGACCATGCCGTCAATGGCCGTCCACGTCCATCGACGCGCAGCGTGGCAGCGACTCGGACACCGTCGATGCGTACGATGCCACGTCGAATGCAAACGGTCTGCGGCGCCATCGCGCCAATGCGTTTGAGAAGCGGGACGCTCCACGGAAGATAACCGCGGCGCGAGGCGAGCGCCCTGGGAGCCGCGGGTAGGCGGACCAGCACGAAGCTACCGACGTGCAATACCCCTGCGGGGCCGATGCGATACCAGCCGACAGGAACACTGTCGGATGCGTTGTAGATCAGTCGCGGCCTCGGTCGCGCGAACGAGGCCCATGCCAATGACGCTAGCCCAATGATCGCGAGCAGCGGCAGCGCGACACGA
>JAJYNV010000136.1 GCA_021786135.1 Bacillota bacterium | reverse complement strand
TGTTCCTGGCCCCATGCCACCCAGGGCACCGGCCGCGCCTGCAGGAAGGTTTCGCGAATCGCCTGGGCCTGCTCCTGTTTGCCCTGCAGCTCCAGCTTGTGCGCCTCCTGCGCCCACTCGTCGCGGCTGGAGGCGCGCGCGGGCAGCAACGCGGATTCGCCGACCTTCAGGCCCAGAAGGTCCAGCAGCGGGTGCGCCGGATCGGACTCGACGAGAGTCAGCGAGACCACCGCCCGTGTCATCGCGACCTACAGCGCGTTCACATAGAACTTGAACAGCTCGAGCCTTCGCCCAACGAGGCGGATCGCCCAAGCACCTGCAGTTTCGAGACCACACCGATAATCCTTGCGCTCACCTGACTGGCCAGATGTTGCGCCTCGTGCTGCAATTGCTGCCCTCTCAGCGCCTCCTCGTCCTTTACGAGCAGCACGGTGAAGGTCGCCAGCAACAGGAGGACCGGAGCCAGCGCAGCCGCCACCAGCAGAGCAAGCTGCCTGCTTACCGGAATCGACGAGAGCGGTGGCATGTGGGTTGTCCTTGATGCCGCAGCATCGTAACCGCCGACCTCAATGAGACCGCAACGTTCGCAGTGCGAACGGTCTCACAGAACCCGCGGTTTTCTACCTCGCCTCGCCCAATGCCGCCGCCATCGCGCTGTTGATCGCGTCGGGGGCGGCTGGCTTTGTCAGGTGGCAGTCGAAGCCGGCCGCTCGACTGCGTTCGCGGTCCGACTCGCCGCCCCAGCCTGTCAGCGCCACCAGACGAATCTGTGCGAGTTCGGCAACCTGGCGCATTGCGACCGCGGTCTCGTAGCCATTCATGCCAGGCATGCCGATATCGAGGAAGGCCACGTCAGGGCGAAACTCGCGCGCCAGAGCGAGCGCTTGAGCACCAGTGTGCGCGAGCGCCACGGTGTGCCCGTCCAGTTCCAGCAGCGATCCCATCGTGGCGGCCGCGTCCACGTTGTCATCGACGACGAGCACGCGCCGTGGCGCCGCGGCACTCGACAGCTTGTGCTCCCTGATCGGTGCGACAGCCGCGGCCGCCGCCGCGAGGGGAAGCGTGACCGTAAACGTACTGCCCTCGCCGGGACCGGCGCTTTCTGCCGCGATGGTCCCTCCGTGCAGTTCGATCAACTGCTTGGACAGGGAAAGGCCAATACCCAAGCCGCCGGGGGACGCCTCCTGGTGCAATCCCAGCTGCGCGAATGGATCGAAGATATGCTGCAGCGAGTCCGCGGGAATGCCCATTCCCGCATCCGCCACGGTCAACGTAACCTGGCTCACGTGAGGCTGCACCTCCAGCCTGATCGCGCCTTTGGGCGGACTGTACTTGGCCGCATTGCTCAAGAGATTACTGAGCACCTGCGTGAGACGAACCGGGTCCACGCGCACAAGGATATCCTCGTTCGGCAGACCAAGCGATAGCGAATGCTCGCGGGCGCGGATCAGTGGAAGGCTCGCCTCGACAGCCACCTGCACGATTGGCTGGAGCGCCACGGTCTCGCGCTTCAGTTCGATCTTTCCATTCGCGATGCGAGCCACATCCATCAGGTCGTCCACCAGGTGAACGACGTGATCGAGTTGCCGCTGCATCATCTGCACGGTGGAACGCAGCCTGTCACCGGTCAGCCCCGACACCATCAGGGTCAGTCCAGCACGGATTGGAGCCAGGGGGTTTCGCAGCTCGTGAGCGAGCACGGCCAGGAATTCGGTCTTGCGTCGATCAGACAGCGCCAATTGGTCAGCCAAGAGGCGCATCTTCGCCTCGCTCTGGCGCAGCTGCTGCGCCATTTCTTCGGCTTGCTTGCGGCGGGCCTGCTCCGCGGCCGACTCGGCCATCGCCGCGGCCGCTTGGCGCTCCGAAGTCACGTCCCGCAGTGAAACCACCGCCCCGAGCCTGCGTCCATCTTCCGCACACAAGGTCGCGCCGTTGGCGACCACGTGGCGGCGCGCGCCGCCGGGATTTACCACCGTCAGCTCCATATCGCAAACCCGCTCTCCGCGCAGGGCGCGGTACAGCGGGACGTCCTCGGGCTGAATCTGGGCTTTGGCATCGGCCCCATGCAGCTGGTACTGCGCCGCCCACGCCGAAGAGCGAAGGAACTCCTGCGGCAAGCCATGCAGCCGGCGGCTCGCTTCATTGAAGAGGGTGAGGGTGCCGTCGGCGTCGCAGGCCACGATGGCATCCGACACTGACTCAAGCACCGCTTCGAGAAACACCGTCTTCTCGCGCAACTGCTCCTTGCTGCGAAACAGGTCCACGAAGACCGACACCTTGGCCCGCAGAACCTCAGGTACGATGGGCTTGGGCAGAAAGTCGACGGCCCCCAGAGCATAGGCCTCGCGGGCATGCGCCGCACCGTCGTGGTCCGCCGTAATAAAGAGAATCGGCGTCGCTGCGTGCCCCGGCAACGCGCGAAGATGCCTCGCGGTCTCGAAGCCGTCCATGCCCGGCATGCGGACATCAATCAACACCGCAGCAAAGGCGGTCTCGCGTGCAAGGGCGAGCGCGGCTGTCCCCGAGGCCGCCCGAAGGAGATTTTCACCCAGCGGCTCCAGGATGACTTCGAGGGCCAACAGGTTTGCTGGCAAGTCGTCGACCAGCAGGATGTTGACTGTCTTCTTGAGGGAATCCATCTGTCACAGCCGCTAAACGGGTGGAGGGCGGTACCGGTCACACGGGCTCAGCCGGGTGTTGCAGTCTAGCAGGACACTGCTAAGATGAAGACGCCTGCCGGCCTCGGGGACGAACCAGCTCGCTTATTGCCTGCGCCACGCTCATCACGGTCGCTGGCTTGACCAGGTGGTTGGCGAAGCCGGCGCGCCGGCTTTCCGCGACATCTTCAGGCCGGCCGAAGGCTGAAACGGCGATCAGCCCGAGCTCGCGGTGCCGGGCGAGGGATTGCGCAGCACGTGCCACGTCGTGTCCCCCCGGGCCATCTCCAAGATTCAGGTCGGATACCACCACATCGAAATCCATCGCCTCGAGAAGCGCGATGGCCCCGGCATAACTGGTGGCAACCTCCACCTTGGCGCCCAGGTGCGCCAAGCCTTCACCCATCGCCTGCGCGACCGCACTGTCGTCTTCCACGTAGAGGACGCGCACACCTTCGAGAGAAACTCGTCCTTGGCCCGATTGGCTTGTTCGGCCGCGGCGAGCGCCTCGGAGCGCTGCAACTCGATCTGCCGCTGGTAGCTGATGTCCTGCACGATGATGCCGTACATCGGGGGGGGGGGTGTCGTCGATCTCGATCGGAAAAAAACTGCCCAGCAAGACCTGGTTCCGCTCCCCCACCACTTGCCGAACGGCCTCGACATTGGTCCGCGCGTGCCGCGTCGCAGCAACTTCGCCGAGCGCCGCCGCAAATTCTCGCGGCATGTTCTCGACACTCGTGGGCGGCGCACCCACATGCAGACTCTCTTCCACGCCGGTGAGCCGCAGTAGCGCTGAATTGACCCCGTGTTAGGCGTTGGCGTTCATCGAGCACGCCCAGGCCCATGGGAGCGACCTCGAAGAAACGGTCGAGCACTGCCGCAGTCCGCTGCGCATGTGCGGTGGACCTCCCCAGCAGCACCTCCAGCTCGGCCTTCGCGCTCTGCAGCTCGGCTTCTGCCAGCTGCCAGGCTGCGACCTCACGTTCCATGGACGCGTGGGACTCGCGCAGCTGGCGTGCCGAAGGGAAGGCGAGCAGTTGCGGCGTGACGACATACAGGAGCCACGCAGTCCCGAGGGAGACCACCGCGGTGAAGGCCTTTGCCACCCCGGAATACCAGTACACCGGGTACCACAGGGTCCACATCTGCATGGCATGCGTGATGCCGCAGGCGACAATGAAGGCGCCGAAGACCCACGCCACCCAGCTGAATGGCATGTCTTCGCGCTCGCGCACCACTTTCCACATGGCCCAAGGGATGAGCAGATAGGCGAACGCGATCAGCCCGTCGCTGACGAGGTGCAAGAGCAGCAGCGGCTGCGAGGCACTGATGCAAATGGCGTGTGGCAGCAGCCGGTCGCCAAGGCGGGCCTGCGTCCAGATCCCAGCGCCAAGAAGAAACAAGGCCCGCGATGGCGGTGAACGCAAAGAGCTGAACTTTGCTCGGTACCTTGGAAAACAGACGAGGAATCATGGGAAGGGTGGCGAGCGTAGATGGCGCGCCATTCCCCGCTGTCCAGCGGTCCTTCGGGGAGCGTTCGACGCACACCGATGCTGCGATGTGCAACTCTGCTGCCGTCGCGGCCGCGATTGGAATGCACAGGGAAGACGCTGCCGAGATGTCGTAATGCCAGATGGATGTGACAGGAGGCAAACCCG
>JAJYNV010000304.1 GCA_021786135.1 Bacillota bacterium | reverse complement strand
CATGTCGTCGACTTCGCTCTTGGCCGTGATGAAGATGACCGGGATCTCGGCCGTCGTCGGGCGGCTGCGCAGCATGCCGCAGGCCGTGATCCCGTCCACTTCCGGCATCACCACATCCATGAGGATGAGATCCGGCCGCATGGCCTCCGCCACGTCGACGGCCATGCGGCCGTTGGTGGCGACGAAGAGTTCATAGTTTCCGACCAGAAGTTCGCGCAGGATCTTGATGTTGGCCGGGACGTCGTCGACGATCAGGATTCTCGGCATAGCCACGCTCCCGCCCATCTACCCATCTGCTATTCGTCTCGCTGCAGGCCGCTTCGAAGAGCCGTGGCGGCCTCGAGCGCGGTCCGGAAGTCGAAGACGTCAAGGCTCAACCGCAGCCTCTCGAGCTCGGGATCGCCCGGCGCCAAGAGCTTTGCGATCTGGTCGAAGGTGTCGATGGCCGCCAGGTTCTGCGAGCGAATCTCGTCCTCGAGGGCCGTGAGGAGCGGCAGGATGTCCTCCGCCGGTGTCGCCGCGGGCGCCGCCTCCCGCTCGGCCTCTTCCGCGCCGAGGCCCGCGATCGCATGCAGGACCTCCGCCATCGCCTCGGAGAGCGCCGGCAGGTAACGATCGCCTATCGCGTCGGCCTGGTCCCGCGCAGCGATCTCCACCTTCCCGGCGGCGGCGGCGACACCGTTCGCCGAGATGTTGCCGGCCACCCCCTTGACGGTGTGGGCGAGGCGCTCGGCCGTGGCGAAATCGCCCTGTTCGAGAGCGCCCCGGATCTCATCCGTCGCCGCAGCATAGCTCGTGCCGAAGGTCGCGAGGAGGGTGCGGTAGAGGGCCTCGTTGCCGCCAAGGCGCTGCAGGGCCTGGCGTGTGTCGATCCCGGGCAGATCGGGGAGGGTGGTGGGCCGTGCTTCAGGCCGCGGCGGGGCGATCTCTCGTCCTCCTCCGGCCGCTATGCGGTCCTTCAGCCAGCGAGCCATGACGGCAAAGAGCTGTTTCGTGTCGATCGGCTTCGTGACATAGTCGTTCATGCCGGCCGCGAGGCACTCCTCGCGCGCGCCGCGCATGGCGTGGGCCGTCATGGCGATGATCGGGAGATCCCTGTGCGCCGGGTGCGCCCGGATCAGCCGCGTCGCATCGAAGCCGCCCATGACCGGCATCTGGACGTCCATCAGCACGAGATCGTAGTGGGCTCCCGCGACGGCTTCCACCGCCTCTTGGCCGTTCTCGGCGAGGTCGACGTAGATGCCGGCGCTCTCGAGAATCTCGGTCGCCACCTGCTGGTTCATCACCGCGTCCTCGACGAGCAGCACCCTCAGGCCGGCGAGGTCGGGCAGGATGTCGGGCTGCTCCTCCCACGGCGACCCCTCGACGTCGCCGGCACGGCCGAAGACCTGCATCAAGGTCTCGAAGAGGAGCGACTGGTTGACCGGCTTGATCAGGAAGCCGCTCACGCCGGCGTCGTGCGCCGTCTCCATGACTTCCTCGCGGCCAAAGGCTGTTACCATGATGACCTTCGGTCGCCAAGGCAGCTTCGCGTCGGTCGTGATGCGGCGGACGGCCGCCACCCCATCGGTGCCTGGCATCTGCCAGTCCATGAGCACAAGGTCGTAGGGGTGTTCCCCGGCTGCCGCCTCGAGCTCCCGCAGGGCCGCATCCGCCGACTCGACCGCCATCGACGCGACGCCGAAGGGCTCGAGCATCTCCGCGAGGACCTCGCGCGCGAGTTCGTTGTCATCCACGATCAGCGCCCTGAGGCCTATGAGCCCGTCGTGGGGCCTCAGACGAGCCTCGCGCTCCGGCGACTGGCGCTCGAACGAGACCGTGAAGCTGAAGGTGCTGCCATGCCCGGGCTCGCTCTCGACGGCGATGTGCCCGCCCATCATCTCCACGATGCGCTGGGAGATCGTGAGGCCGAGACCGCTGCCGCCATACCGGCGCGTCGTCGAGGTATCGGCCTGCGTGAAGGCGCTGAAGAGCTTCCCGACCTCCGCCGCCGTCATGCCGATGCCGGTGTCCTTGACACTGAAGCGGATGCTGCAGCGCCGCTCGCCTTTCTCGTCGAGCTCCGCGCGCAAGAGGACGTCACCCCGCTCGGTGAACTTCACAGCGTTGTTGACGAGGTTCAGCAGCACCTGGCCGAGTCGCAGCGGATCGCCCACCAGCGCAAGCGGGACATCCGGCGCCAGGGCGTTCAGAAGCTCGACGCCCTTGCGCGCCGCCTGGTTCGACACCATCGTGGCGATGTTGTCCATCACCTCGTCGATGCGGAACTCTGTCGCCTCGAGTTCGAGCTTGCCGGCCTCGATCTTCGAGAAGTCCAGGATGTCGTTGATGAGCCCCAGAAGCGCCCGGGCGGATACGTCGATCTTGCCGAGGTAGTCGCGCTGCTTGCGCGTCAGTTCCGTCTTGAGCGCGAGGCCGGCGAAGCCCATGATCGCGTTCATCGGCGTGCGGATCTCGTGGCTCATGTTCGCAAGGAACTCGCTCTTGGTCCGAGTCGCGGCCTCCGCCTCCAGCTTGGCCTCCTCGAGCTCCGCCGTGCGCTCGGCGATCATCTCCTCGAGGTGCTGCCGGTAGCGCCGGAGCTCCGAGACATCCTCGTGCAGGACAACGAAGTTCTTGGGCCTGCCCGCGGCGTCGCGCACGAGATAGAAATGGCTCTTGAGCCAGAGGAGCCGCCTCTCGCCGCCGAAGCTCTCCGCAGTGTCGAACGCGAGCTCGGCCGCCGAGACGGCCTCGCCGGCGATCACCCGCTCGATGAGGGCCCTCGCGCCGCTGCGCCGCACCTCAGGGTCCTCGAGCACGTTGTAGCTGCCGATGAGCTCCTGGTTGCGGTGGCCGAAGAGCTTCTCCGCCGCCCGGTTCGCGTCCACCAGCACGCCATCGAGCGAGAATACGTGCGTTGCGACCGGCGACTGCTCCATCATGGTCCTGAAGCGGGCTTCGCTCTCCTTCAGCGCCTCCTCGGCGCGCTGCCTGTCCGTGACATCCCGGATGGACTCGATCGACCCGACGACCTCGCCCTCGAGGCTGTAGATCGGCGCCGCCGCGGCGAACACCACCCGGCTGCCCCCAGGCAGTGCCGGCGCGACCGTCTCGGCCGTGAGGAAGTTCTGCTCCCGGCGGATGCGGCCGTAGTTCTCAGGCAGCTCCTGCCCTGGCCGCAAGGCGAGATCCACCAGGATCGGCCTTCGGTCGCCGTAGAACGGCAGGGCGTAGGCGTATTCGCCCTGGCCGATCATGTCGGCGGCCCTGAGCCCTGTCATCTCCTCCATCGCGCGGTTCCAGGAGATGACCTTCCCTTCCGTGTCGATCACGAACGTCGCGTCGGGCAGGAAGTTGATGATGTCCTCCATCTGCCGCTGAGACTCCTTGAGCGCCTGCTCTGCCTGGTAGCGGTCGGTCAGGTCGCGCACCGACTCGATCGCGCCCACCATATGGCCCTTCGGGTCATAGATCGCGGAGGCCACGCCGAAGACGTAGCGGCCGATGTAGGGCAGCATGGTCTCCACGGCGATGTAGTTCTTCTCGCGGCGCAGGAGTTTGTTGTAGTCGCGCTCCAGCACCTCGTCAGGCAGCAGTGCGAGGTCGATCAGGATCGGCCGGCGCTCGCCGTAGAACGGCACGGCGTAGGCGTGGTCGCCCCGGCCGACGATGTCGGAGGCGGAGACCCCCGTCATCTCCTCCGTCGCCCGGTTCCAGGAGATGACCCTGCCTTCCGTGTCGATGACGAAGGTGGCGTCGGGCAGGAAGTCGATGATGTCCGCGAGGCGCTGATGGGACTCGAGCAGGGCCGCCTCGGTCTGCTTGCGGCCGGTGATGTCCGTGACGAGGGCGAAGGAGCCGAGGATCCGGCCGGTTTCATCCCAGAGCGTCGTCACGTTGAAAAAGCAGTGCAAGAGTTCGCCGGACTTCCGCCGCAGGGCCACCTCGTAGCCGGGCCGGTCCTTCTCGGCGATGCGCGCGATCGAATCCATGAGGATCCTGCGGTTCTCCTCGTCGTAGTAGTCGAGGATGGACCGCCCGAGCATCTCTTCCAGGCTGTAGCCGAGCATTTCACAGAACGCCCGGTTCGCGTCGACCGTCTCGAGCTCGGGCGAGATGAGCCAGTAGCCCTGGGACGTCGTCTGGACAATCTTGCGGTAGACGTCGTCCGGGCCGGTCGCCGTGGCCGCCGCGATCTCCCGTCGCAGCTCCCCCACCGTCGCCTCGAGCTCCGCGACCTGCCGCTTCAGTTCGGTCGCGGGCTGAGAATCCCTTGGCGCATCCGAAGGCATGTCCCCCATCTCCATCCTAGAGGCCTGCGGCCAGGGCCGGCGGACATCCGGGCCC
>JAJYNV010000089.1 GCA_021786135.1 Bacillota bacterium | reverse complement strand
GCCCTGGTCTTCCTTCTCAGAACCCCGGCGTCAGGTCTCCCGCCGCAAACTGCCACCAGTTGGAGGATGTCAGCGTCTGGCCGGTCGCAACCAGGGGCTTGCCGACGATGACGGTCGTGAGGTGCGTGTTGACGAGCTCTTCGAGGGCCGGCTGCCAGACGAAGAAGGTGTAGCCGCCGGGAAGGGGAGGTGTCACGATGGCGGCGCTGGCGCCGCCAAGGCGGCTGCAGGCGGTCGGCTTGGCGGTCAGATGTCCCTGCAGAAGCTGCGCTGCCACCTTGGCCCCCTTGGTGTCAGGCAGGCAGCGGGCGTTTATCCAGGGGGATGTGACCGGCGCCGGCGAGGAGATCGACACGACCTCGGGATGTTGCGACAGCTGCAGCTCGACGGCCGGACGCGCACCAGTGGAGAGTTCCGGGGCCCAGACGGTGCGGGCACCCGTGGCTTTGGTGTCGCTCGGCCGGGCCGTCACCCAGAGATCCGATTCGACGGCCGAGGAGGAACCGCCCTGCCAGGTGAGGTCTATGCCGAGGATCTCCGTCGGGGCGATCGCGGGAACGCGGCTGAGATGCAGCGTTGCGGGCACGGCGCGGGCATAGAAGCCTGGCGTCGCCGTGACGCTCGCTGCAGCGGTGACCTTCTTGTCAGCCGGGAGCAGGAATGTGATCGTCACATCGGGCGGGCTGCCCTGCCACGGCCAACTGCGTATCCAGATGACGGGCAGTTCCTGCGGCAGCGTGGCGACCGAACCTTCCACATTGGGCATGACATAGCCGGCGGCTACGCGGGCGGGCATCCACCAGATTAGGTAAAGCGCGAGCAGAGCGGCGATAAGGAAGCCAAGAGCGGCAATGTAATCGAAGCCCTTGTTGACGGCTGTGCCACCGGGCGGCGTGCCTAGCTGTTCTCCCATGCGACCACCATAGCACTTTTCTCCTCTATTCTGCAGGAAACTGCGCCTAGCGACACGGGCCGACACCATGGAGCCCGGGCTCTCGTGTCATGCGGCAATCCTGTCCTCGCATGACGCTATGACGTATGTCATCCGGACTCTGTTATGTCCGGCACTATGATGCCGCAGGCATCTGTTCAAGACTTGAGGCGGGGGAGGGATGGCGATGGCGCAAGATGTGATCAGCTTCAACCACGTCCGCCGCAACTTCGGCAAGGTTGTAGCATTGCGCGATGTGTCGTTCAAGGTCGCCCGAGGTGAGATAGTCGCACTGCTGGGCCCCAACGGCGCAGGCAAGTCGACCGCGATCTCCCTCGTGCTCGGCTTGCGCGCACCGAGCGAGGGTCGTGTGGAGGTGCTCGGCGCCGACTCGCGCGCCGCGATCACGCGGGCGTCGATCGGCGCCATGCTGCAGGAGACCTCGCTGCCGCCGGGCCTCAAGGTCTCGGAACTGCTCGTCTTCCAGCAAAGCCTTTATCCAAGACCGTTGTCACTCGGTGCCGCGGCCGAGCGCGGACGTGTCGCAGATCTCCTTGATCTCAGGGTGGAACGTCTCTCGGGCGGCCAGCGGCGCCGGGTGCTCTTTGCCCTGGCGCTGTGTGGAAACCCCGAGCTTCTCCTCCTCGACGAGCCCACGGCCGGCATGGACGCCGAGTCTCGAGCGCTCTTCTGGCGTGAGATGGACGAACTCGCCGACAGCGGACGGACGATCCTCTTCACCACCCACTACCTGGAAGAGGCGGATCGCCATGCACGGCGCGTCCTGCTCCTCCAGGGAGGTCGGCTCGCGGCGGACGGCACGCCGGAGCAGCTGCGGAGGGGCACGGGTCAGAGTACCGTGCGCTTTTCTGCCTCTACTGCCTGGGCGGAAGAGGTCAGGGCACTGCTCCCGGACTGCCGGGTGGACGTGCTGGGCGGCGCGATCAGCGTCGTGACGCCGGATCCGGAGACTGCGTTGCGCCTGCTGATGGCGCGGGATGTGCCTCTCGAGGGACTCGAAGTGACGGCGGGGAGCCTGGAAGCGGCGCTCCTGCAGCTGCGGGAAGGTGACGGGGAGCGATGATGGCCCTGCTGCGGCTCGAACTCACGCGCATGCTGCGCAATACGCGCCTTGTTGTCTTCACGCTCGCCTTCCCGGCCGGATTCTACCTGCTCTACACCCAGATGTACGGTGCACAGCTGCACCTCGGGGGCACCACCTGGGGCGGCTACTACATGGTTTCAATGGCTGTCTTCGGAGCGATCGGCGCGGCACTCGGCACGCTCGGCACCAGGCTGGCGGCGGAGCGCGCGGGGGGATGGGTACGACTTTTGCGCACGACACCGCTCACAGCCGGCAGCTACGTCGCCGCAAAGCTTGCTGCCGCGGTGCTTGCGGCCGTGCCGGCGACGCTGCTCCTGCTGGTGCTCGGCGCCCTGGTGAACCACGTCGCCCTGACGGTATCGGCCTGGATCGAACTCACCCTGATCGTGGTCGCGGGCGCCATCCCGTTTGCGGCACTTGGCCTCCTCTTGGGCTATCTCTTCGACTCCGAGTCGGCCCAGGCCGGACAGGTGCTGATCTGGCTCGCCCTGTCGCTGCTCGGCGGGCTCTGGATGCCGCTTCAGGCCATGCCCAAGGTGTTCTCGCAGATCGCGCTCTACCTCCCCACCTTCCGCGCGGCCGACCTCGCGCGACTCTGCGTCGGCGCAGCGACGCGGCCCGCGCTACAGGACATCGCGGTGCTCCTCGCGTACACGCTTGGACTAGGGGCGCTGGCATGGTGGCGCTACCGCAGCGAGGCACAGCGGGAGTACGTATGAAGGAGGCCGTCAGGTGGCGGCGGGACAGTCCGGCAGGATCCGGGTGCTTCTGGCGGAGGACCAGGCGATGGTGCGCGGGGCAATCTCCGCGCTCCTTCGCCTGACCGCCCCGGATATCGACGTGGTGGCCGAGGCGGGAGACGGCGAGGAGACCCTCGCCCTGGCGCGCCAGGCAGTGCCGGACGTGGCCCTGCTGGACATCGAGATGCCCAGACTCGACGGACTCAGCGTCGCGGAGAGGCTGCATGCCGAGTTCCCGCTCCTGCGGATCGTCATCCTCACTACCTTCGCCCGGCCCGGGTATCTTCGGCGCGCCCTCTCCGCCGGCGCCAGCGGCTACCTCCTGAAAGACGCGCCCGCCGTGGAGCTTGCCGCCGCGATCCGGCGGGTTGCGCGGGGTGAGCGCGTGGTGCAGCCGGACCTCGCCTTCGAGGCGCTGGCCTTGGGTGACGATCCGCTTACAGACCGCGAGCGCGAGGTTCTGCGCCTGGCGGACGGCCGCACGGCGCAGGCGATCGCAGGCGAACTCCACCTGTCGGAGGGAACGGTGCGCAACTACCTTTCGGAGGCGATCCAGAAGCTCGGCGCGGCGAACCGCGTCGAGGCACGGCGCATCGCGGAGGAGCGAGGGTGGCTATGAGCGATCTGCCTCGATGGCCGAGCGAGCGGTCGTTCAGCAGGCGTTTCAGCTTCTACGCGCTGATCTGGCTCGCGTACCTCATCTATCCGCTACTCTCGCTCCTCGGCATGCACGCGCCGCTCAGGATCGCCGTGGGCGCCCTGGCCCTCGTCTTGTTCGTCACGGTCTACGTGTCGACGTTCACCTTGCGGCCGCCGCCGGACCGCCGCATCTTCTGGGCGGCGGCGGCGATCGAGCTGATCGCGCTCGTCTCCGCTAGTTACCTCGGCGTGCCATTCCTCGGCCTCGCGGTCTACGTGCCGGTGGTCCTCGCGCGCTTGCGCTCGGCACGGATGGCCCTACTCGCGGTCGGTCTGGCCGCCGGGCTGATGGTCACGGTCGGGCGTGCGGTGGGCACCCCTTTGGGCGAACTTCTCAGCCTCACCCTCGTGAGCGTGCTTTCGTCGGTGGCCCTGCGCGGCTTTCTGCGCTTCATCGAGTCCACGTTCGCCCTGCGGCGTGCCCAGGAGGAGATCGCGCAGTTGGCCAAGCTCGAGGAGCGCGGGCGGATCGCGCGCGATCTGCACGACATCCTGGGACACTCCTTGTCGCTCGTGGTGCTCAAGAGCGAGCTGTCGCAGACACTTCTCGACCGTGGCGACGTGAGGGAGGCAGGGCGAGAGATCGAGGAGCTCCAGTCCGTGGCCCGCGCCGCGCTGGCCGAAGTGCGGGAGGCGGTGGCAGACTACCGCAAGCCCACCCTGTCCTCGGAGATTCTGCGGGCGCCTACCGTCCTGGCGACGGCCGGCATAGAGTGCGACGTCGAGGGCGATCTGCCCAGCCTTACGGACGAGCAGGACAGCGCTCTAGCCTTGGTGCTGCGCGAAGCCGTGACGAACGTAGTGCGGCACAGCGCCGCACGGCGTTGCCGCATTCGTCTGACTCGCCTGCATGGAGCGATACGCCTCGAGGTGCAGGATGACGGCCGCGCGAGCGAGACCGT
>JAJYNV010000431.1 GCA_021786135.1 Bacillota bacterium | reverse complement strand
ATGATCCAGGCAGTGGGAAGCCTGGCGGGCTGGCTTGTGCCGATCTTCATCGCTGCCGTTCTGCTGCACGGCCTCTGGCGGCGCGTGGACCTGCTCGCCGAGTTCGTGCAAGGGGCCCGCGAGGGGCTGCAACTGTCCTTGAGCCTGTTTCCCTATCTCCTGGCCATCTATGTCGCAGTGGCCGCGTTCCGCATGAGCGGTGCTCTCGAAATGCTGAGCACCGCCTTGGCACCCGTCCTGCGGCCACTCGGTGTCCCGGCCGCTCTTCTGCCCCTGCTGCTGGTGCGACCTCTTTCCGGTTCGGCGTCGGCGGGTCTCGTTCTCTCTCTCCTGCACCAGCATGGTCCGGACAGCTTTCTCGGCCACCTGGTCTCCACCATCCAAGGCTCCTCGGAGACCACGCTCTACGTGCTGACCGTCTATCTCGGATCGGTCGGGGTGCGACGCTCGCGCTATGCGCTGCCACTCTGCCTGAGCGTCGATGCCATCGGCTACGCGACCGCCATCATCGTGGCGGGCTGGCTTTGGCACTGATCACGGCAAGCTGGAGATCGGCTACAATGGTGGAGACACTAGCCACCACCAAAGTCTCAGGAGGACTTCATGCGTGTTGCAAAGGCCGTAGTGCCGGCGGCAGGTCTCGGCACCCGCTTTCTTCCTGCAACAAAGGCCCAGCCGAAAGAGATGCTTCCGGTCGTCGATCGGCCGGCTATTCACTACATTGCCGAAGAGGTGGACGCCTGCGGCATTCGTGACCTCCTCATCGTCACGGGCCGCGGCAAGCGGGCGATCGAGGATCACTTCGACCGTGCGATCGAACTCGAACGCCTGCTCGAGGCGACAGGCAACCCGCGGCTGGGCGAGCTGCAGGCGCTCCTGGACCGCCTTCAGGTCTTCTACGTGCGGCAGGGAACCCCGCGCGGACTCGGCCATGCGATTGCCTGTGCCGAACGCCACATTGACGGGGAGGATTTCGCTGTTCTGTTGCCCGACGATCTCTATCTCAGTCCTGAACCTGCCCTGTCGCAGCTCATCTCCGTCGCTGAGCGGCTCGATGCGCCCGTGGTCGCCGTCGTCCCCGTGCCGCCGCAGGATATCAGCCGGTATGGGGTCGTGACGGTTGGAGAAGAGGTGGAGCCCGGCGTGTTCCGGGTTCTCGACATGGTGGAGAAGCCAAGGCAGGAGGAGGCTCCGTCGCATCTTGGCGTCGTCGGTCGGTACGTGTTGCCGCCGGGGATCTTCTCCCATCTCGCGCGAGTCGAGCCTGGAGCAGGCGGCGAGATCCAGCTCACGGACGCCTTGCGCGCGCTCTGCCAGTCCCGGCCCGTATACGCCGTCACCGTGGTCGGTGAGCGCTACGACATCGGGGAGCCGCTGGGCCTGCTGCGGGCCCAGATCAGCTTCGCACTCCAGCGCCCGGAACTTCGCCAGGGCGTGAGGGCCTTTTTGGCCGAGGTGGCGAAGGCGAACGGTCTGCTATGATCGCCGTGTCATAATTCCAGGAGAGCGAGGCCGACTCCCTTGCGCCGGATGACGCGTCGAGAGCTTCTGACCGCAGGTCTCGGAGGCTTCCTCCTGGCAACGGGCGGCTTCTTCCTGACCGATCCCGTTTTCACGCCCTCGGGCACGGCGTCTTCGGGCCGGCTGCCCGTGGGCAAGACATCGCCGATTCTGATCCTGGCGCCGCATCCCGATGATGAGGTGCTGGGCAGCGGCGGCTTCTGGCATGAGATGCTTGCGGCCGGGAGCGATGTGCACGTCCTGGTGGCGACGAGCGGCGACGGGTTTCCCGCGGACGCCGACCGCGTCTATTTCACCACCGACCCGACGCCGGAAGACTATCTGCGCCTTGGACGCATGCGGATGGCCGAGTCCAGGGCGGCCGTCCGCAGCCTCGGGCTGCAGGACAGCCGGATCAGGTTCCTCGGCTTTCCGGACAGCGGCACCGACCACCTCTTCCTCTACAACTGGCGGACGGCGTACCGGTCGCGTTTCACCCAGCGCGATCGGGATCCGTACGAGGACACCGTGCAGCCTGGCGTAGCCTACACGGGTGAAGACGAGTTCGAGGCCGTATATGAAGCGATTCGCACCATCCGGCCGGCGATCCTCGTGCTGCCGCACCCGAACGACGTGCACCCCGACCACTGGGCCATGGCGGCCTTCGCCGACGCCGCGCTCGAGCGGCTGCGCCAGGAAGGACATGCCTTCGTGACGGGGATGGCATGTCTCAGGTATCTCGTGCACTGGGGCGACTGGCCGCTGCCGTTCGGGTTCCATCCCGATAGGGCGCTCCTGCCGCCGTGGGAATTCGCCCACGTGGGGACGACCTGGTACCGCCAGGTTCTGACGAGCGCCACGGTGACGGCAAAGGCGGATGCGATCCGGCTTTACCATTCGCAGATGGAAGTCATGTCGGACCGTTTGATCGCGTTCGCTCGCCGCAACGAGCTCTTCGGTCTCTTTCCCGCGCGTCTGGTCGCCGCCTGGGAAGGCTCCTGGTCGCGGGTGACCAACGATATCGAGGATCCGGAGGGCACGCTCTTCGCCGACCTCCTGGGGGCGCGCAGCCTGGTGCAGGATGTGCGGATGGCCCAGGACGGGGGGCGCCTCCTGGTGCGCATCGCCCTGCGCCAGGAGCCCGGACGCGACCTCGTGCTGCGCAATTTCCTCATGGCCTTCGGCCAAGGTCTGCCGCAGCATTACCTGCGGCGGCGCATCGACATCGGTCCTGGTATGCGCCCGGTGTTCTGGGATGGCGAGCAGCCAGGGTTGGACCCCGGCATCCGCGCGCGCTTCGCGGGCCGGATCGTGGAACTCTCGCTGCCGCTCGGTGTCCTCCACGGCGCCAGGGATCTTCTCTACGGCATCGTGCTGCAGCGCGGGGCGCGACGCGCGGGCAAGACCTCGTTCCGCGTCGTGCGCCTCGTCTGAACCGCAAGCCTATCAGCTCCGCAGATGCCGAGAGTCCGCCCGCATAGGCGGCGGCCACTCGGCTCTGCCTTCAGTTGCTCGCGTCCGGGAAGGGCAGCGTCTCAATCGTCTGCAGTTCGCTCGCGGTCGCGGTCGGCAGCCTGTAGAAGGAGATGCCGATAGCGCCTGCATCGCTCGCAGCCTGGAAGGCCGCCTCGATTTCCAGCTGTGTCGGGCTGAAGACGCCTTGTGCGCCGCTCGAGAACATGTCGTAGGACTGTCCGATGACGGTGACCGGCACCTGAGGCAGGCCGGAGAGCTGCCGTATCAGCCCGACGGTCTGGTTCACGTACTGATAGGCCTGGGTGAAATCTTCGCTCGTGGCCTGATAGTGCCAGTAGTCCATGGGCGCGTAGAGCGTGACGTAAGGTGCCAGGGCGGCGTAGGGATAGTTCTCGTGGTAGATGGGCGGGTAGGTCACAGCGATCAGGACGCCGTCAGGGCCGAGCGCCTGACGCACCGCCGCGGCATAACTCGAGACGGCCGAGGCGCTCAGGTTCTCCTCGATGTCCGCCGCGATGCCGTCCGGCTTGTCGCCGGTTGGGGCT
This sequence comes from Bacillota bacterium, assembly GCA_021786135.1. GTDB lineage: Bacteria > Bacillota > Sulfobacillia > JAJZYS01 > JAJYTV01 > JAJZQO01. Next base: position 861 of record JAJYNV010000431.1, on the reverse strand, counting down.
ACGTAGTCCGCCACCTGCTGTGTCAGGCTTTCGTCGAGGGCTACGTTGTTGAGGTACGGGTAGACCCAGGCGATCACCGCGATGCCTGCATCGTGCGCCTGAAAGAGGAATGTGCGCAGCTGGTCGCTGCCGTAGAAGCCATAGCTGGTCTCCACCTCGAGGTAGACGTGGGTCGCGCCCAGGCTTTTCAGCTGGGCGATGAGCTGCGGCGCGGGTATCTTGGCCAGGTCGCTGCTGAGCAGCCAGAATCCCTTTCCCGCAACGACGTCCGCGCTCTGGGCGATGACGCGGAAGGTAACCGCTTGAGTGCCGAACTGAGGTGCCGCGGGATCGCTGACGTCGACGGTCTCGGTGCCGGGAGTCGTGGCGTCGAACACCGCCGCCGGGCCTGGACCGGGCAGGGCCGTTGCGACTCCGGTCAGGGTCCCGGCGTTGCCCTGCGTCGTCAGGGCAACGCTGAGCGGCGACGCCACGGGATTGTCGTAGCTGTCGGCCAGCATGACCTGCAGGTTCGCGCTCTGGCCAGCCACGACGATGGTGGACGGAGCGCCGGTGGCGATCAGCTGCGTCGCGGGACCCGGGTTGACGACCCAGCTGGTCGTCGCCGGGGTATAGCCGGGTGCCGATGCCTGGAGCTGCCACGTGCCGGCCTCGTCCTCCTGAAGGTTGAAGGATGCGGCGCTACCCTGGGCTGTGGCCGTCATGGTGGCGAAGGAGACGCCTTGCGGATTCACGAGCGTGAGGGCGACGCTGGGCGGTGGTGCCGACAGGCTGGGCATGACCGTGCCGATGGCCGTCGCCTGCTGACCCGCCGTGACCGCGGCTGGCGCGGGGCGGGCCACCTGCCCGAGCGCCGGAACC
>JAJYNV010000240.1 GCA_021786135.1 Bacillota bacterium | reverse complement strand
CGTTTTCGGCGAGCAGGTTGATCGAGTCCGGGCTGTGCCGCGTGATCACGGGTGCCAACACGACGACGAGGCAGACCAATACGAGGCCCGCCGTGCCTGCCCTGCCCGCTGGGCTCCGAAAGAAGCGTCGGACTGTCCGCCCCAAGGGGCTCGCAGCACGAAGCGTCGCGACTTCAACCCCTGAACCCTCCCGCACGGCCCTTCGCCGGAAGAGGTATAAACGGCCAATCACTTCGCGTACCGGATACGAGGATCTATGGCCGAATACGCGACGTCCGTAACGAGGTTGCCGACCAGCACCACAATCGCCACAACGAGGGTCATCCCCATGATGGTGGCGTAGTCGCGCGCCACGACGGCAGTGACGAAGAGTTGCCCCATCCCCGGCCAGTCAAAGATGGTCTCAAGGAAAACCGCTCCGCCAATCAAGTTCGGAATGCTGGCACCCACCATCGTCACCACCGGAAGGAGGGCATTCGGAAGCTCATGCCGCATCACCACACGAAACGTCGAGGCACCCTTCGCGGTCGCCGTTAGCACGTAGTCCTCGTGCCTCACCTCGAGCAGCGCCGACCGGGTATAGCGCATAAAGCCTGCGATCTGGTTGAACGAGAGTATGAGCGCTGGCAATATCAGGTGATAGAGGAACTGTCCGACGGTCGCGGGTTGTCCGGGCGTCTGGTCTCCACCACTCGGAAACCAGCCCAACTGAATGGAAAACACATAGAGACCCAACAGGCCAGCCAGGAAGGCAGGCATGGCAAGCCCAAGAAAGCCGAACAGGGTCAGCCCGAAGTCGGTCACACCATATTGGTACTGCGCAGACAGCACGCCGAAACCGACACCCAATACGATACCGATCGCTACTCCCGTCCCCATGAGGGCGAGGGTAGGCCCGACATGCGTGGCGATGAGCGTGCTGACCGGTACGAAGTCCTCTGCGGCGCTCAACCCGAGATTGCCGTGCACCGCCTGCCAGACCCAGTCCAGGTACTGGATTGGTAAGGGGTGGTTCAGCCCGAGGGCCTTGCTAAGCGCGAGTCGCGCCGCGTGCGTAAGCGGAGCGCTGGGCGGCGCGTAGGCGTCCAACGGGCCACCAGGCGCCAGCCGCAGGATCGCAAAGATAACCATCGTTACTGCGACCAAGAGGACGACGGCAACCCCTAGGCGACTCAGCACGTACCTACGCACGATCGTCTGACCTCACGGACACCATGGGCTCCCCTAGATTGTCGGCGAGCGTGCCACGTTCGATTGGTCTGCGCTGGTCTCCCGCTAACCGCCAACCGGCGTCAAGCCGTCCAAACCGCGCTCGCCGTCCCTGCTCCCGAGCACCAATGACAATCGCCCTCCTCGCATCCGATGGCAACGGCAACCGCCACCGCAACACAACATTGGGTGACTCGACGAGAGCGTGCTGACGCGGCCAGAGCGTTTTGGCTACCAATTCCCGAACTGTCCGAGGGCCGAACGCCCGCCCCCTCCCAGGCCAAATCACCACAGCGGGCACAGGCATGCCGTACTACGCGCGATGCTCAAGGAGTACTGGGAAGGGGCAGGCATCCGAACACTTACACCCATGCAATCTTGCTACAAGCTCAAAAGTCCGGACCGCAAGACCGTCTAGGTCAACGACCAGTCCTGCCAGCCAGCGTAATACTGGCCACCACCAGGAGCCGGGGTGAACTGGAAGTTCTTAATCCTCTTCGAGACGGCACCAAAGCGCTTCGCGACCCACATCGGGCCGACGGGCAGCGACCGATTGAACTCCTCGTTGATCTGCTTGTAGATAGCAGCGCGCCTTGAAAGGTCTACCGTCTCCTTGCCCTTCGCGTACAGGTCGAAGATCTTCGTATCAGTGATCCCCATAAAGTTCGACGTTGGTGCCGAACTCTTCGTGAAGATCTCCGCGGACACGCCTGGATCTGGCCCGTCCGCGATCCCGGCGAACACCATGTCGAAGTTGTGGCCGCTCACATCGGCGGTATAGGTCGCCGCCTGGACCTGCTGCAGAAGGATTGTGATCCCGACCTGGCCCAGCATGGCCTGCATGCTCTCCAAGACATTCAACGTAGTCTGATCAGTATAGTAGGTGATGAGGTTGATTGGCGCGCCCTGGATCTTGTCCCAGTTTGCCTCGTTGAGAAGCTTCTTGGCCAGATTCGGATTGTAGGCATACGTTTCAGGCTTCGACAGTTTGTACGCGGGCTGGTCGTACGGCCCTGGCACTATCGTCGCGCCCCCCTGGTACAGCTTTTGTACAATGGCTTGCCGGTCGATGGCGTACATGAACGCCTGCCGGATTCGCTTGTCCTGGAAGCGGGGCTGCCGCAGGTTCCAGGCAAGGTAATTGAACACCTGAGAAGGACCTGAGAGAATGTTGACCTTGCCAGTGCTCTTCAGCACCGGGATGTCTGGGAGTGTGATGTAGAGGTCAAAGAGGCTGCTCCCCTTCTCCATCGCGATGACTGAACTACTCTCTTGCGAATAGTACTCGTTGATGACCGAGTCGAGGACTGGCCGGCCCCGCCAGTAGTTGTCAAAGGCGCTGAGCTCAGTGTACTGGTCCGTCACCCACTTCTTCCACATGAACGGGCCCGTGCCGACCGGGTTCGTGTGCCACCAGGACGACGTGAGCAGGCTTTTGGGTGAAATCTTAGCCAGTGCGTGCTGAGGCAGGATCACCATCCACGCGAGCACGCTCATGAGCGACGCACTCGGTGACGAGAGGTGCACGATCACGGTATCCGGGTTGGGCGTGTCGATGGATTTGACTGGTGGCAGCTCCGATGCAACGTAGGCAGCACTGGCCGGGTTGAGCGCCAGCTCAAAGGTGAACTTGACGTCGTCCGCGGTGAAGGGCTGGCCGTCGTGCCAAGTCACGCCCTTCCGAAGGTTGAAGGTGTACTGCAGGCCGTCTGGCGTTACCTCCCAGGACTTCGCCAGCTCACCCTGAAGTCTGGTGAAGTTCACGTCCCATAGGACGAGCGGCGAGTAGTACATCTGAAGCCACGTCATGCCGGCCGTGGCGAGGAGAGGATTAAATTGTTGTGGCGCTCCTCCCGGCCCCTCGTCGAAGGCACCGACCAGCGTGCCGCCCCTGGCCACTGTCGACCCATCCCGGGTTCTCGAAAGGACAGACGCCGACGCACCGCGTCCTGACAGCAGCGGCGCTGCTAGGGTCGCCGCCCCGGCAACGGCTCCGAAACGGAGCACGTTCCGCCGGGAGATCTCCGCGTCCAACGGCCGGACAAGACCCTGATCTCTTCTGCGCTCGACCATCGTCTACCGACCGCCTACCTGGTACGACATCCTTGACATAATCCTTTCTCCTTCATTTGTCCTGTATGTCTCACTTGTCCTGTATGTCTCACTTGTCCTGTATGTCCCTGACACCGCTCTCGACCCTCAATGGCTGCTTGGCTCAAGCACACAGTCTGGCGTCTGGACATCCAACGTCCAATGACGTAGCATAGGTTACGGTATGAGCGAGACCGTGTCAAGGGGTGGGCCAATTTTCATCTGCCTGGATGGCTGGGGCTCCGGGGTGACGGCGGCATCCCCCCCAACCCGGTAACCGTGTGATGTCAGAAGTGTTACTTCGCGTCGAGGCTCTGCGAACCTATTTCTACACGCGACGAGGTGTCGTGCGGGCGGTTGATGGGGTCGACCTGAGCATAGACGAGGGCAAGACGCTTGCTGTGGTTGGCGAAACAGGGTGCGGGAAGAGCCTTACGGCGCGCTCGATCATGCGTCTGATCGAGCCACCCGGGAGGATTGAGGGCAATAGCCGCATCCTTTTTGAGGGAAGGGATCTCCTTGCGGCTCGCCACGACGAACTGCGCCGCATTCGTGGCAATGAGATCTCGATGATCTTCCAAGAGCCAATGACATCACTCAACCCTGTGCTTACGATCGGGAGTCAGATCGCGGAAACGGTCCGGCTTCATCGCGGTGGGACACGGGCGTCTGCGAGGGAGCGGGCCATCGAGATGCTCAGGCTCGTCGGGATCACGTCCCCCGAGCAACGGGCCAGGGACTACCCGCACCTTATGTCTGGGGGCATGCGCCAGCGCGCCATGATCGCCATGGCGCTGTCCTGCACGCCCGAACTGCTCATCGCCGACGAGCCGACGACCGCCTTGGACGTCACGATCCAAGCCCAGATGCTTGAGCTCATGAAGGGGCTACAGGACCGGTTCGGTATGGCACTCCTCCTAATTACCCACGACATGGGCGTGGTCGCGGAGATGGCCGACAATGTCGCAGTAATGTACGCTGGCCGGATCGTCGAGTGGGGACCCGTAGGCAAGGTGTTCCGCAACCCCCAGCATCCCTATACCGAGGCATTGCTGGCGTCCATCCCGACCATTGGCCGCACACAGGCCG
>JAJYNV010000418.1 GCA_021786135.1 Bacillota bacterium | reverse complement strand
AACGTCGACAACGAAGGTGCCGCCGTACTCGTCGCCCGCGCCGCGGGGCTCGAGTTCCTCGGGGCGTCACTGGTGGGCACCGCGTTGTTGGGCAGGGCACCTGCCCTATGCACTGCATAGGCACGACCCGGTAAGCAGCGGATTCGTCGGGTTCATCACCCGACGGTTGTGTGATGATCCTGAACCCCCGCCACTACGACCGCTGGTTAGGCGCGCACCTCGTCCAGGAGTGTAGGCGCTTGACCAGCGGTTTCGCGTTTGGAGGCTCGTCGGAGGGGCGGGTTTCTCGGGTGGATTTCTCGGGGCGTTATCAATGCTGCGTAGGCATGCGTATGCAGGGTATGCGCGGCCCGCTTTTGGCTAACCGAGAGCCTCCGTGGTGTTAACTCACGGACCTAACGTGGAAGTCCAGGCTAGTGCTTACTAGCCCCAGCTCTTCACGCCGCCATCTGCGCTGATCGCCGCGCATCCGCGGAAAGGCCCTCCCAGCAGGGGAAACTGTTGGTGTCGAGTCAACAGGGATCCCGGCTAGAAGGGCACTTCCAAACTGGACGGTACCAGCACGCGTCGCGTCGTCGTGGAACTCCGAGGGACCGGGCACGACGGTCGCCCGGACGTCCCACGACATCACGCCGTCGGTGCCAGCTTCGATCGCCGGAGCGATGGCAAGCGTGCGATCCGAGGTCTGGCGACGGTCGTCGGCGACCGCCTCGTCGGGCCCGGTCCTATTGGACATCGACGCCTCTCTCGTAGGGATCCACCCGAAGGGAAGGAGGAGACGGCGCCGACTTACAAGGGCGGCTTCGGCTTCCACCCGATGTTCTGCTTCGCCGATCAGACGGGCGAGACGCTGGCCGCGCTGCTCGGTCCGGGCAACGTCGGCTTCTTCGTCAAGGCCCGGCGCAAGCCCCAGGTCACCGCGACGATCTTCGACGCCAGCGGGATCGAGCAGGTGTGGCTGCCGGCGCTCGACGGCGAGGGCGAGGAGCGCGACGACGCTGCGGCCGTCGTCGAGCCCACGTGCCTCATCGACGCCGCGGGGCTCCCCGCTGGCACCCGGCTCATCGTCCGGCGCGAGCCGCTGCACCCCGGAGCCCAGCGCAGCCTCTTCCCCGACCTCGGCTACCGCTACTGGGGCTTCTACACCGACCAAGCCGGCGACGCGCGTGCGCTCGATCGGACCATGCGGGCCCACGCGCACCTCGAGCAGCACATCTGCCGCCTGAAGGACTCCGGGCTCACCCGGTTCCCGTTCCTAAACTTCGAGGCGAACGCCGCCTGGCTCATCATGGTCGCGATCTCGGCCGACCTCGTGCGCATCCTCGACCGGTGGCCGACCGCCGAGGTGCTCCCTACCGCCTATCGACAGATCGCGCCTCTTAGCTGAGGACCCCTGGACCCGACGAGGTGGCACCAGGTGGACAGGCACGCCACCGCACGAGCCGACGGCCGCGTTCCGGCCCTCGGCGCTGCCCGTCGCCACCTCCGCAGCCTCGGAGCCGACCTGCAGCCTGCGCGATCGAGCGGAATCACCGCTCCAGGCGCACGGCACCCGGCGGCGTGAAGAGGGCGGGGTAAAGGTCATCGCGCGCCCCCCTGGCGTGTCGAACCACTGGGCAGAGTCGTAGGAGACCCTCGCTCCCAAGCGCGCCACCAGGTGGCTCTGTGCGCGACTCGCATACGAGGACCCCGATCAGGTGATCCCGCCCGTGAGGCCCTTGACGAACCACCGCTGCATGACGACGATGACGATCACGGGAGGGACGAGGGCGACGATGGCAACCGCCATGACCAGGTTCCACTCAGGAACTGAGAAGCTCTGGGCCGCGGAGATCATCTCCTTCATCCCCATCACGACCGTCGACTCTGACGGCGACGTCGTGGTGAGCAACGGCCACAGATACTGGTTCCATCCGTAGATGAACTCCAGCACAAAGATCGCCGCGAGGTTCACCTTCGACAGCGGCAGGACGACCTCGACAAGGTAGCGGAGCGGCCCGCACCCATCGACGCGGGCAGCGTCTGCGAGCTCTGGAGGGAACGTCAAGAAGAACTGCCGAAACAGGAACGTGGCGGTTGCCGACGCAATCAGCGGTAGGACGATGCCCGGAAGTGTGTTCAGCAGGCCAAGCTGGGCGACCACCTTGTAGGTGGGGTAGAAGCGCACCTCGACAGGCAGCATCAAGGTCACAAAAATAAGCCAGAATGCGAGCATCCGACCGCGAACGCGGAAGAACACGACCGCAAAGGCGGCCGGCACGGACAGCAGGATCTTCCCGAGGCTTATGCCCATGGCCATCTCGAGGCTGTTCCAGAGCATCCGCGACACCGGCGGAGAGTCCGGCAACCCTTCCCGCAGGACATGCCCGAGATTGGCGAACAGCATGTTGCCGGGCACGAAGGGAACTCCGTCTAGCAGGGCCGCGGCAGGACGGCTTGCGACGACGACAGCGAGATAGAGGGGCAGGGCCACCGCGGCTGCGACAAGGATGAGCAGGACGTGCCGGATCCACGGCAACCCGGCCGCACGAGTCACCTGTAGTGGACCCGACGTCGCAGGGCGCGAAACTGCAAGGCGGTGAAGCCGATCACGATCACCAGCAGGACGATTGTCTCAGCGCCCGCCACGGTCGTGTTCGCGTTCTGGAAGGCATTCACATAGAGGCGGTACACGAGAGTAGTCGTGCTGTAGCCGGGACCACCCTGGGTCACGATGTCGATGATGCCGAACAGTCCGAAGACTGCGTAGACCACGTTCATTACGAGAAGGTAGAAGGTGATCGGCGACAGCAGCGGCATTGTGATGCTCCAGAACGCCCGGGTGCGGCTTGCGCCATCCATGGACCCGGCCTCGTGGAACTCGCGTGGGATGCCCTGCAACCCTGCCGTGAAGAACAGGAAGCAGAAGGCCGACTGCTGCCAGATCCCGATCGCGGCGACGAGCAGGAACGCCTGGGTCGGGTTCAACGCGAAGTTCCAGCGCGCTCCGAGCGCGTCGAGCAGTCGAGCCCCCGGTCCGATGCCCGGCTCAAAGAGGAAGAGCCAGAGTGAGCCAGCAACTGCCCCGGGGATCGCGTACGTCCACAGGAACAGGGTCCTGTAGATGCTCCGGCCCCTCTCCACCCGTTCTACCTTCACAGCCAGGAAGAGGCCGAGGGCCATCGAGCCTGCGGTCGTGACGGTGGCGAGGAGCAGCGTCACCTCGGCCGAGTGCGCGTAACTCGGCACCCAGACCCCGGACACGAAGTTCTGCAGCCCTGCGAAGCGCTCCCCGATCCCGAATGCGTTGCTCTGGATGAACGCCTCCCTGAACGCGCGAAGCGCCGGCCAGATGAAGAAGACCACGACCACTGCGAGCTGCGGGAACAGCAGCACGTAGGGAAGCGCTCGATGCGGGAACACCGCGGTCGAACCGGAGACGTCACGGTGCCGACGTCGGGCGCTCCTCGGCCTGCGGCGAGCCGCCACGGCGCTCCTCGACGCGTCGGCCGCCTCGGGGAGAGCCGTGGCGGTAGCGTCAACCGCCGTACTGCTGTGCAAACTGGTTGAGGATCTGGTCGCCACTTGCCTGTGCGGCGGCGAGTGCCTGGGACGCGGACTGCTTGCCGGAGAGCACCGCCGCTATAGCGTTCGCCTCGACCGTTCGGATCTCGGGCAGGTAGCCAAGACGCACGCCCCTCGTCCAGGCAAGCGCGGGCTTGTTCGTCAGCTCGTGGACAGGAACGAGCGCCGCCGGGTTTTTCGTGTAGAAGTTGGCCTCGCGCAGGGCATAGACACCTGCCTTCGTCACGGCGACATACCCGGTGTGGGACGCCCAGTACGCTTGCGACGGGCCAGCCATGAGGAAGTGGAGGAACTCCGCATCCCCCTTGTAGGTGTCCTTGGCGGCTCCGGACATCACCCAGAGTGACGCGCCGCCGACGACGGTGTTCTGCGGGGCCGCCTTGTCCCCGGTGACCGTTGGCAGCGGCGCGACGCCGAACGACGACGACCCGATCCCTTTCTCGATTGCTGCACCACTCGCCGAGCTGTTCTCGTACATCGCACAGGTCCCGTTGGTGAACAGCGGGACAGTTGAGGTCGCTACGCCATTCCAGAGGTACTCACCCTTTTGGGCGAGCTGACCGAGGAGCTTGAGGTGGTCGATGAACGGTGGTGTGTCGATCTCCAGCTTTACACCTTGGTCCGACAGGTAGCCGTTGTCCTTCGTCGCCAGCGGATAGCCGTTCCACATGGCGAACTCCTCTATGTCCGTCCACATGATGTAGGCTCCCGAGCTCGAGAGCACGCACTTCTGACCTAGATCCGCGAGTTATCTGTTGAAACGAGGCTTGAAAGACGCGACGAAGTGCCTTTCACCTGCGAAGATGGTGGTTGCTAACACCCGGCATCCGCACAGAGAAAGG
>JAJYNV010000005.1 GCA_021786135.1 Bacillota bacterium | reverse complement strand
GCAGCGGCGCTGGGGCGGCAAGGTGCTGCTGCATCCGGATGGAATTCCTGCCCCGTCCGACGGGGAGGAGGAGTCGGCCGCGTGGGCCCGCCTCCAAGGCGTGCCAGGGGAGGTGGTGCGTGCCTTTTCAGGATTCAGGCCGAACGGAGACGTCGAGCTCGGCGACGCCCTGACGCCGCTCGACCCCAGACGGACGATCGAGCTCGGCGAGCTCAGCTTCGAGGTGATCGAGGTGCCGGGCCACTGCCCGGGCCAGGTGATGCTCTATGAGCGGCGACGCCGCTGGCTCTTCTCGGCCGATCAGGTGGTGGAGCCCGAGGCGCCGAACGTCTGGATGAGCCCCGGCGTCACCGGAGATCCGCTCGGCGGCTATCTCGTTAGTCTCAGGCGGACGGCGGAGATCGAGGCGACGCTCGTGCTGCCGAGCCATGGCGTGCCGCTGCAGGGCGGCCTACGGGAGTTCTGCCTGCGCCAGATCCGCTTCCAGGAAGAGTATCTCGGACGCGTGGCAGCGCTGGTGGCGAGGCATGGAGCCTCAACCTGGCAGGTGGCGCAACGACTCGAGCCGACCCGCCGGGACCTGTCCGTGCTCGCGGAGGTCCTGGCGGCCCTGACCCACCTTGAGGCGCGAGGCCTCGTCAAGCGGTCTCCTGAAGGCATCTGGTCGCCCATAAGGGCATGAGATGGGAGGCGGCGACGTTGGCAGAAGGCGGTTCGGCACTCGCGGACATCTTCAGCCTGCAGGGCAAGGTGGCCCTCGTGACGGGCGGCTCGCGCGGCATCGGGCGCGAGATCGCGGAGGGCCTCGGCGAGGCGGGAGCCCGGCTTGTGATCACGGGACGGCGCGAGGAGTACCTTGGCGAGTCTGCCGCGTTCCTGAGAGCGAAGGGCCTCGAGGTGCTGGCCCTCGCGGGCTCGGTGGCGATCGGGGATGACGTCGACGGCTGGCTCGCGGCGATCATCGGCGCCTACGGGCGCATCGACATCCTCGTCAACAACGCGGGCATCAGCTGGGGCGCCCCGACGCTCGAGATGCCTTTCGACCGCTGGCGCCAGGTGATGGACACCAATCTCGACGGCACATGGCGCCTCAGTCAGGCCGTCTGCCGCCAGATGGTCGCAAAGGGCGAGGGCGGGCGCATCATCAACGTCGCATCCATCGCGGGGCTCGAGGGCGGTCGGCCGGATGAGCTCTCCGCCATCGGCTACTCGGTCTCGAAGGCCGGTGTCATAGGGCTCACCCGCACCCTGGCGACCCATATGGCGCCCTACGGCATCCTCGTCAACGCCATCTGCCCCGGCTTCTTCCCGACCCGCATGACCCGCGGCATCCTCCAGGAGGCCGGGGAGATCATCGCCCAGCGGACGCCACTCGGCCGCGTCGGCCGTCCCGGGGAGATCAAGGGGCTGGCCGTGTTTCTCGCCGCCCCTGCCAGCTCCTACATCACAGGCCAGGCTATCGCCGTCGACGGCGGGGCCACAGCCTGAATCTTTAGGAGGAGGGCCGGGAGATGACAGACGCCGTGATCGCCAGCTCGGTGCGCACCGCGATCGCCCGCGCGCCGGGCGCCCTGCAGGAGATGCCCGTCGAGTCCTTCGGCGCGCGGGCGATGCTCGACGCCTTGCGCCGGGCCCATGTGGAGCCCGAGGAAGTGGAAGAGGTGATCTGGGGCAACGTCATGGCGGGAGGCGGCAACGTCGCCCGCCTCACGGCGCTCGAGGCGGGGCTGCCCGTCGAGCTGCCGGCCATGACGGTCGACCGCCAGTGCGGCTCGGGCCTGCAGGCCATCTGCCTCGCAGACCAGGCGGTGCGCCTGGGTCAGAACGCGATCGCCCTCGCCGGCGGCAGCGAGTCCATGGCGCGGGCACCCTACCTGATGGAGCGCCCGAGGAATCCCTACCAGCGCACACCGCCGTCCTTCTTGCACCCGCGGCTGGCGCCGGAAGCCGTCGGCAACCCGCCTATGGGCATCACGGCGGAGAACGTCGCCGAGCTCTACCGTGTGAGCCGCCAGGATCAGGACACCTTCGCGCTCCGCTCCCAGCAGCTTGCGCTGCGCGCGATCCGGGAAGGCCGCTTCGACGGCCAGATCGTGCCTCTGGCAGTGCCGGCGGGCAGGGGCGAGACCCGCAATTTCGCGCTCGACGAGCATCCGCGGGCCGACACGACCCTCGCCGGGCTCGCCGCTCTGCGCCCTGCGTTCCGGTCCGGCGGCAGCGTGACGGCGGGCAACTCCTCCGGCATCAACGACGGCGCCGCGGCGGCCGTGCTCATGTCCGAGGCGGAGGCCGCGCGTCGCGGCGTCGAGCCGCTCGGCAGGCTGATCGCATGGGCGGTCGCGGGGGTCGACCCGAACATCATGGGCATGGGGCCGGTGCCGGCGGTGCGCAAGGTGCTCGACCGCACAGGCATGTCGCTCGCGCAGATCGATCTCATCGAACTCAACGAGGCGTTCGCAAGCCAGGCGCTCGCCTGCATCCGCGAGCTTGAGTTGGACCTCGAGAAGGTGAATGTCAACGGCGGCGCCATCGCGCTCGGTCACCCGATCGCCGCTACGGGCGCCATCCTGACGGCGAAGCTCTTGCATGAGCTCCGCCGCACGGACGGCCGTTACGGCATCGTGACGGCTTGCATCGGTGGCGGACAGGGCATCGCGGCGATCTTCGAGCGGCTCTGAACTCCGGGTTCGCTTGAGACGGAGTCGGCGGGCGTCGCGAGACCTGACGATGCGCCCTTGGCTTTCAGGTTTCGCAAGACGTGAGGCGCCGCTCAGCTGAGCGGCGCCTCGGGCAATGACGGACAGTCAGCCGAGCCAACGCTTGAGGTAGGACCAGACGGCGCGCGCGAGCACGGCAAGCACGATCACGATGGCCAGGGCGATGATGAGGCGCATGATCAGACTCAGCAGGATCGTGAGCAGGATCGCGGCGGCCAGCAGCAGCACGATGGCGCTGCCGCCGCCGTGTCCGCCTCCGTAGGGCTTGCTGGCCATGGTGCCACCTCCTCTGCTGTCCTATGCCAGACGACGGAATCTGGCGCCCTCCGATGCGGCAGTCCGCTACCTCGGCCGGCCGCCCTCGACGACTGTCCCGAAGAGGGTGGCAGCCATGGCCTCGGGCGGCAGCGGCCCGTCCGGACGGTACCAGCGGAAGGCCCAGTTGAAGACGCCGAGCAGAGCGAGGCTGAAGAGCTTGACGTCGAGATCGGCGCGCAGGGCGCCCTCGTCCCGGGCCTCCTGCACGAGGCTGCGCACCGCTGCCTCGTAGCGGTCGCGCTTGACCTGGACGAGACGGAACTTCTCGTGTGTCAAGAAGCGCGCCTCGTTGTGGAACACTGCCATGTGGTCATGGAAGGTGGACATGCTCTCGAGGTGGTGGCGGAAGATGGAGAGCAGGCGCTCAAGCGGGTTTCCAGGCTCGGCTGCCTTGCGTTCGGCGAAGTCGAGGAGATGGTCGATGAAGGTGTCGTGGAAGAGGAGCAGGAGGTCTTCCTTCGAGTCGAAGTAGTGGTAGAAGGCGCCCTTGGAGCAGCCCGCGGCGTCGATCACATCCTGGAGCGACGTAGCGTGATAGCCCCGCTCGCCGAAGAGGCGCAGGGCGGCGTGGAGAAGGTTTGCGCGCGTATCGTCCGAGGGTCCTCTCACCTGCTTGGACATCGCGGGTCACGTCCTCCGGTCGGTCGTGCGGCGCCGGCCCTGAGAACATCTGGACGGGCGCCAGCATCATCATAGCGCAGAGTTTGTCCGCCGTCCGGGCCCGCTCAACCCAGGCGGCCCTTGCGGACATAGTCGAAAAAGCGCTCGGTGACGTCGCCGTCGCTCCAGGTGGCGCGCAGACGGGTCTTGCGGACGGCGCGGCGCAGATCCGACAAGAGAGCCCGGTTGAGGTCCTGCGCGGATTCCCCGGAGATGACGCCAAGGACCTTGAAACCGTCGGGCAGCCGGGTGATCGCCTCCCGGGCGAAGCGGGCCTCGAGCACGGGAGCGATGGCGCCCGGATCGTCGCTGCGGATGTCGGCATCGAGCGTGAAGAGCTTCTCAGCCACTCCTGACACTTCCTTCGCGTGGCGCGGCGAGCGCGGTCCGGTGCGTGAGCGGTGAGGGCGGACGGCATCCGCCCCCGTCGGTCAGGAGCGTGGCTGGTCGCGCAGCCAGGGTGTCCTCGTCAGGCCGACGAGGAGCCCCTCCGGTCCCAGCAGGCGCGTCACTCCCTGGCCCCACGGCTCCTCGCGGTTCGCGACGAGCAGCCTGTAGCCGCGGGCCTCAAGTTCGGCCGTCGCGGCGGCGAGATCGGCCACGTCGAACTCGACCCAGGCCTGCGGGTGCGGTATCGCGTCGGGCCAGGCGGCCTGGCCGAAACAGGACTGCGCCGCATCGGCGAGCGGCCAGACGGCGAAATGCTTGACGCCGCCGAGATCTC